>DYNS01000235.1 GCA_020720965.1 Anaerolinea sp.
GTAAGGGTCATCACCCACGAGGTGGGATTCCAGCCTTTTAGCGGGTACTTCACCGAGGGCGAGGCGACTGCTTATCCCATTTCCATCCCCCCCCATTTTGCCCTGAACGATTCTCAGAATGCCCGCCTGGATGCCTACCTGGAGAACCGCTTTAAGGGCAACTTTAGCATGGCGGGGATTAAGTTTTGGGCAGAAATGAAAGACTTGGACAAGGCTTTTTTGCAAAAAGCTTCCGGTTTTAAGCAAATGGTGCCCATTTTTACCAATGTGGTGTTTGACACCAGCCAACCGCACGCCAATACCCTATTTACGGAGATGTTCGCCTGGCTGGATGCCCTGCTGGAAGTGATGCAAGCGCACCCGGAAACGCTTTTTGTGCTGCGTGCTCACCCAGACGAAGCCCGCCCCGGCAAGGAAAGCCGGGAAAGTGTGAGCGATTGGGTGCGGGCGCGCCGCGCCAAGGCGCTGCCCAACCTGGTGTATATTCCGCCGGGGGAGTATGTAAGCTCTTACGCGCTGATTGCCCGCGCCAAATTTGTGCTTATTTACAATTCCACCATCGGGCTGGAAGCCTCCATTTTGGGGGCGGCGGTGTTGAGCGCAGGCAGGGCAAGGTTTACGCAGTACCCCACTGTGTTTTTCCCCGCCTCGGCAGAGGAATACCTTGCCACGCTGGAGGCGTTTTTGCAAGCGGAATCGGTTTCTGCGCCGCCAGAGTTTCAACTTCAGGCAAGGCGATTTTTATATTATCAGTTGTACCGCACCTCCCTGCCTTTTAACTCGTTTTTGGAAAACGGTGTGCTGCCTGTGAATGCCCGCCTGAAGAGTTTTGACCCACAGACCCTTAAGCAAAGCCCTGCCATCCAAACCGTGCTGAAAGGTCTGCTGGCGGGCGGCGATTTTTTGCTGGAAGAGTAACCCACCATGAAAGATTGGCAAACCGAACTACAGGAAGAACTGCAAGCCGCCCAACAAGCGCGTCAGCGCGGCAACGAGGGGCAAGCCCGCGTCTGCGCCCGCCGCGCCGCCGGGGTTGCCCTACGGGAACATTTTCGGCGGCATGGGGTGGAGGTTCGCAGCCCCAGCGCCTACGAACTTCTGCAACAATTTGCCGCTCTGCCCCAAACGCCTGCCGCCCTCCAGGAGACCGCCCGGCGGCTGACCATGCGGGTAAACGAAGCCTTTGAACTGCCCCCGGAGGTAGATTTGCTGCAAGAAACCCGCCTGCTCTGCCGCGCCCTGCTGCCGGATGCTTCGTTTGTGTAGGTTGTGCCGTTAAAACGTTTGTGGGGCTGCCCAACCTTTTGGGCAGCCCCACATTTTTTCTTGGCTAACCGGCTAGAACAAGCCCAAAACCTTGCCTGTTTCCAGGTCTATATCCACATCATAAAAGACGGGGCGGGTGGGCAAGCCCGGCATGGTTCGCATTTCGCCCAGCAAGGGGTAGATGAAGCCCGCTCCCACGCTGGCACGGACATCCCGCACCGGCACGCGGAACCCGGTGGGCGCGCCCTTCAGGTTCGGGTCGGTGCTGAAGGAGAGGTGGGTTTTTGCCATGCAGATGGGCAAATTGTCAAAGCCGAGTTTGGTGTACAGTTCCAATTGGGTTTCGGCTTCGGGGGAGAAATCCACCCCATCTGCACCGTAAATTTCGCGGGCAATGGTTTCAATCTTCTCTTTGAGAGAAATTTCCAGCGGGTATAAAAAGCGGAAGTTGCTGGGTTGCTCTGCGGCGCGGACAACGGCTTCGGCGAGGGCGATGGCGCCTTTGCCGCCTTCCATCCAATGCCGGGAGACGACTGCATCCATTGCCCCGGCGCGAAGCGCAGCCTGACGCACCAATTCCACCTCGGCAGCGGTATCATCTTTGAAGGAGTTGACCGCGACAACAACATTTACGCCGTATTTGAGAGCGTTTTGGATGTGCCTTTCCATGTTGGGCAAACCTTTTTGGAGCAGTTCCAGGTTTTCCTGGGTATATTCCGAGGCAAGGGGTTTGCCTGCCACCACTTTGGGTCCGCCGCCGTGCATCTTGAGGGCGCGAACAGTGGCAACGAGGACGACAACCTGGGGGATAAGCCCGGAATAGCGACACTTGATTCCGAAGAATTTTTCCATGCCAATATCTGCCCCAAAGCCAGATTCGGTGACAACGTAGTCTGCCAGTTTGAGGGCGATTTTGTCGGCGATGATGGAGGATTGCCCGTGCGCGATGTTGGCAAACGGTCCGGCGTGGACAAAGGCGGGGGTTCCTTCGAGGGTCTGCATGAGATTGGGTTTGATGGCGTCTTTCATCAGCACGGTCAGCGCCCCGGCAACGCCCAAATCTTCGGCGGTGACGGCTTCTCCGGCGCGGTTGGTGCCGATGACGATGCGCCCGAATCGCTCGCGCATATCTTCCAGCCCGGTGGTAAGGGCGAGGACTGCCATAATTTCACTGGCTACGGTGATGTCGAAACCGGTTTTGCGCTCGAATCCGGCTTCATCTTTGCCTTCGCCAACCGTAATCTCCCGCAAGAAGCGGTCGTTGGTGTCCATCACCCGCCGCCAGGTGATGGTGGCAGGGTCAATATCCAGGCGGGCAAAGCGGCTGCGCTCGGCGGGGGTCAGGTCGTTGGGGTTGGTTTTTTCAATGCCCAGTTTCTTCAGGCGGCGCAGCATGGAGGGGGAGAATTTTCGGCTGCCGTCTTTGGCGGCGGGGCAGAGGGCGTTGAAGAGTTTTTCGTCATCCTGTTTGGCTTCGTGCATCATCCGCACGTCTATGGCGGCGGCGAGCAGGTTATTGGCAGCGGTGATGGCGTGAATGTCGCCGGTGAGGTGCAGGTTGAAATCTTCCATGGGGATAATCTGGCTGTATCCGCCGCCTGCCGCGCCGCCCTTAATGCCAAAGGTAGGTCCCTGCGAGGGCTGCCGAATGGCGGTGATGACGTTTTTGCCCAAATGCGCCCCCAACGCCTGGCTTAAGCCTACGGTAGTGGTGGTTTTGCCTTCGCCCAAGGGGGTGGGGGTGATGGCGGTTACGTCCACATATTTTCCGTCCGGGCGACCTTTCAGGCGTTCCAAAATCTCCAGTTTCACTTTGGCTTTGTAGGGACCGTACAGTTCCAACTCTTCTGGCAGAATGCCGAGTTCTTCGGCTATTTGGGTAATGGGTTTAAGGGTGGCTTCTTGAGCAATGTCAATATCAGATGGAACGGGTACGCGCAGGTGAAGCGGGGTTGGGCGGAAATTGCGAGACATGGATTCTCCTTTGTGAATAAAAATGAGAGCCCCAAGCGCAGGCTCAGGACTCTTTTAGTATAGAGAAAATGGGTCGGGTAAGGCAAGAGATTTTTGTCACTCGTTTTTTGTGTCCGTTGTAATGAGGCTGCCGGGGGTTTCGCCTCTCAGAACGCGGCGCAGGTTGCCCGGCGGCAACCCGGAGAAGATTTGAACGCTCAGCCCTGGAATTTTCTGCGCGAGGGCAAGCATTTCCTCCACCTTGGATTCCATCCCGCCGGTAACATCTGCGCCCTGTGATTTTCCCACCCCGGCGCGAATGGCTTGGTAAGTAGCCGGGGTAATTCGCTCCACTTTTTTCTGTCGGGCAGGAAAATCCGCCCAAACGGCTTCTTCCAAACCGGCGAGCAGAATCCGTTGCGGGGTTATTTCTGCGCCCAGGTGGGCGAATAAATCCTCGGTGGAGAGGATTGCAATGCCACCCTCCAGGTCCAGGACAACATCCCCAAATATGACCGGTACAACCCCGGCGGCAAGGGCGCGGGTGAGGGGGGAGGTCTCCCAAGTGTGTAATTTTCCGCCCCTGGTCTGCGCCGCCGCCCGCACCGGAAAAGCCACAACCGGCAGCCCGGCGCGGTGTAGAGAGTCCATCACATGCTGGTTAAGCGCAGCGGCGCGGTAGCCAATTTCTGCAAAGTTTTTTTGCCAGTTGCGTTTTCCATCGGTTTTTAGGGTTTGCGCCGCCACATGCCCAAAGGAGCCAGAACCATGCCCCAAAACGAGAGCCAGAGAGGGGTCGGCTTGCCGGGCTTCCGCCAACTGCCCGGCGAGCGATTCTAATACATCGGCGCGGAGGGTGTAGGGGCGGGTCTTATCCGTAATGAGCGAGCCGCCCAATTTGAGAAAAACAAGTTCCGTCATGCGGCAATTATAAGAGGAAACGGTATAATTTCGGCTATGGACATTAGAACAGGCATTCAGACCGCCATTTTTCTCGCCGGGCTAGGGGTATTATTTTTATTCTGGTCTGGTTTTCAAACCCTGCGCTCCACGCGGCGGCTGATGTATTTTCAGTTGCGCCAAAAACGCATCCGCGAGGGGACCAAAGCCCTGCTAAGCGGGTTGGGCTTGCTGGCTTTGGGGCTTGCCTTGGCGCAATTCGGCGAGCCGGTTGCCTACCAGTTCTTTCCGCCTTCGCCCACCATCACCCTCACGCCAACCATCACCCTCACCCCAACCATTACGCTGACTCCCACCATCAGCCTCACCCCCACCCTCACCGAAACGCCCTCCACCACCGATACACCCACCATCACCCTCACGCCCTTCATCCCCCTGGCGCTCTCCACCCAATTCAGCAGCATCGTCACCCCAGACCCGGCAGCCATCTTTAGCCCCCTGGTCTTTGCCAGAGATTTTGAACCCAACTCTTACCAACCCATTCAGGAGGGAACGGTCTTTACCAACCCCATCCGACAGATTGTGGCGTTATATAGTTACAACAACATGAGCGCCGGAACCCAATGGACAGCGCTCTGGATTCGAGACGGCGAAGTTGTCCACTCCGAAACCGCCCCCTGGGATGGCAGCACCGGCGGCTACGGCTACACCGCCTGGCAAGCCTCGCCAGAAGAGTGGCTGCCGGGCAACTACGAAGTGCAAATTTTTGCCGGGCAGGAATGGAAGGTCGTGGGGCGCTTCGTGGTGGAAGGCGACCCGCCCACCTCCACACCCACCCGCACCCCCACTCACACCTCCACCCGCACCTTCACCTCGCCGGGCGTGCCGGGGGCTTCCACGGGAAT
>DYNS01000558.1 GCA_020720965.1 Anaerolinea sp.
CCCGTTCTGCTTGAAGAAACCTTTTTCTTTGGCGATGTAGGCGCCGACAAAAGGCAAGTTGGCTTGCGGTTTGTAGCCCGCCATGAAGGTCATCGGGATGAGCGCCGCTTCGGTTGGAACCTGGACAGCCGCTTCAGTCGGAACTTCGGCGGCTGGTTCGGCTGCAATGGGCAGTTCAGTCGGGACGGCGGTTGGCGCGGCGCACGCGCTCAACAAAAGAACGAGCAAGAACAACGATAATACGGTCTTACGCATGATACAGTGAAACTCCTTAATGGGTTGAGATTGAAAACCCGCTTGTGGCGGTGTATTCACAAAAAATTACCCCTTCCAGCGGATGGCTTTTCTCTCCATCCAGACGATGAAACCATACGCGCCCATCCCCGACAATGACAAAATAAAAATGGCGGCGAACATGGGCGGCAAGTTGAGGTTGCTGTATGCCAGCCACATCACCCGCCCCAAGCCGCTGGAGGCCCCCGTCCATTCAGCGATGACCGCGCCCACCAATGCCAGCGGAGCGGCAACCCGCAGGGCGGCATACAAATACGGCAACGCCAGCCAGACGCGCAGGTGAACAAGGATTTGCCAGTTTGTGGCGCGGTGGACGCGCATGAGGTCGAGCATATCCTTCTCGGCACTTTGCAACCCCACCAGCACATTGACCAAAATTGGGAAAAATGTCAGCAGGGCGGTAATGATGATTTTTGGCAGCGCGCCAAACCCCAGCCAGATGGTCAGCAGGGGCGCAATCGCCGCCAGCGGCGTAGATTTGACCAGGATGGCAAGCGTCATCATGCCGCGCTCCAACTGCGGCTTCAAACTGACTAACGCGGCAACCGCAATGCCCGCCAGCGTGCCGATGGTCAAGCCCGCCAGCGCCTCGCCGAGGGTCACGGATAACGCTTGGAGAAAGTAAAGCGGTTGTGAGAAAAACGTCTGCGCTACGCGGCTGGGTGCGGGCAGAATGTACACAGGGGTATCCATCACGCGGACGTAAACCTCCCAAAATGCAAAAACGCCTGCCACCATCAAAAATGCAAAAAACACCCCGCCCGTATTCTGCCTTCTAACTTCTTCATTCTGCATTGTTACGCAATCCCCTGCCACCCTCTCAACGCGGAGGGAGTGATGAGGAAGGAACGCTCCACCTGCGGCGCAAGCGAAGCGGCAAGGTTTTGCCCCAAATAGCGGCGGCTAAGGCGCGCCAACAGTTGACCCAACTGCGGGTCGGTAGATTCAAATTCGGGGCGGGCAATCCCCTTGGCAGAAATGCGGCGCAGCGGAAGGAAGGGTTCATCCACCGTCAGCGAGACTTGTGGGTTGGCGCTCAAATATTCGCCCCAGCGCGAGCCTTTCCACGCCAGCACATGAAAGGCTTGCCCGTCCCACTCATGCCAGACGGGGACGA
>DYNS01000236.1 GCA_020720965.1 Anaerolinea sp.
CCCCCGGCGCTAAGTCGGCTGGGACAGTTACAAACCCTCGCCCTGCAACAACAAGGCGCAGACCCCTACATCGGCAGAAAACTGGCAGCCCTCCTGCGGCAGGCGGGCATTCAACAGGTGCAAAGCGGCATTTTGGGCGCGGAATGGGTAAACACCCCCAACCCCGCCGAAGCCAACCTGGAATGGCAAACCCTGCAACAAGACCTGCAAAATCAACTTTCTGCCCAGGAACAACAACGCCTGCAAGAGATAGATGCCCGCGCGCGCGAAAACGGAGAACGCACCCTCTTCATCCCCACTTTTTTTGCCTGGGGAAGGGTTTAAGGTATAATCCCCGCCCGATGGAGGCACCTTGGAAGAAAGCATTCTCGCGCCAACCGAAGACCCAACCCCCGAACCGGAACAAAAAAATAACTGGGGCAGACTTCTCTTAGACCTGTTAGAAACCCTGTTGCTATCGGCAGCACTCTTTCTCGTCATTAACGCCCTCTCCGCCCGCGTACGAGTGGATGGCTACTCCATGTTACCCACCCTGCAAGACGGAGAATTCGTGCTGGTAAACCGGCTCGCCTACCGTTTTGAAACCTCGCCACAACGCGGCGACATCATCGTCTTTCACTCCCCCATAGACAACACACAAGACCTCATTAAACGAATCATCGGCTTGCCCGGCGACACGGTAACAGTGCAAAACGGGGTTGTTTACATCAACGGTAACCCGTTGCAGGAACCCTACATTGCCGCCGCGCCGCTGTACAGCGGTAGTTGGAATGTGCCGGAGGGGTATCTCTTCGTCCTCGGAGATAACCGCAATGATTCTTCTGATTCACACAGTTGGGGGCTACTAGCGCAGGAGAATATCCTCGGCAAAGCAATTCTCATCTACTTCCCCTTCCGCAACTGGCAGATGATAGACCACTACGACCTGACAAAGGTGACGCCATGATAGATACCCAGGAACTTCAGGCAAGGGCAGCCGCCTACGAAAAAGAACTGCCCTCCCCAACCGTCTCCCTCAATGCCCCCGCCGGGGCAGCCCTGGCAGGGTGGATAGACCACACCAACCTGAAAGCGGAAACATCCCCGGAGCAGATTAAACAACTCTGCAAAGAAGCCCGCCAATACAACTTTGCCACCGTCTGCATTAACCCGGTTTTTGTGCCGCTTGCAGCGGGTTTGCTCAAAAATAGCGGCGTGGGGGTTTGTTCGGTCATCTCCTTCCCCCTGGGGGCGCATTTACCCTCCCAAAAAGCCGCCGAAACCACCCAGGTGATTGCCGCCGGAGCCACCGAAATAGACATGGTTGTCAACATTGGGGCGCTTAAGAGCGGGGGCTACGCCCTGGTGTACGAAGATATTCACGCAGTTGTGGAGGCAAGCCACAAGCATGATGTCCATGTCAAAGTCATTTTGGAGATGTGCTATCTCAACACCTACCAAAAAATTCTCGGCTGCCTGCTCAGCGAGGCGGCGGGAGCAGACTTTGTAAAAACATCCACCGGGTTTGGCTCCGGGGGCGCAACCCCCGCCGATGTAGACCTGATGAGGCGGGTGGTCAGCCCTCGCATGGGAGTCAAAGCCGCAGGGGGGATTCGCACCCTCAAGGATGCGTTGGCGCTCATCCATGCCGGGGCAAACCGCATCGGCGCAAGCGCCAGCATTTCCATCCTTAACGAAGGCGGGGTACAATAAGCCCCATGAGCGGCGCACAAGATAAAAACCCTGTTTTTGCCTGCAATGAATGTCAGGCTGGCATGATGAACCTGCAATATCTCACCTTTTTTACCTGGCTAGGTCCAGAATTGGTGACGGTTCCGGGTTTTCCTGCCTGGGTGTGTGATGTGTGCGGCAAACGGGAATATGATGAAAAGACAGTTCAATGGCTGGCAACCTTGCTCAGTCCCAATACGGGCAAGCCGCCCCTGCGTCAGCCCAACCGCAGAAGGCTTTTGCCCAAAAACCGCCCCGCCCCCCGCCCCAAAAAACCTACGGAGTAAGATATGGCATTCGACAGCCCTTCCACAACACACCGTTCCATCCCCGCCGATTTTTACACCCCCGGCTACCGGATTGTAGGCAAGGTGATGGTTCCCAGCAGCGGGTTGATGGGCTTGGTCAATGACCAGACGACCTCGTTTATGGAAATTGTGGATGCCCGCCTGGCGCGTGCTCACATGCCTTCCAAACTGGTGGACCGTTACGAGGTGGTGCGGGTGGTAAAGTCGCAAATTTTTGCCATCGCCCTCACCCGACGGGAGGATATGGGACCCCAAGCTTTGGCGCGAGGCGGCTATGTCCGATTGAGCGAATATCCCCTGCGGCTCGCCACCCCGGTTTATGAACTGCAAGGAACGCTGGAATGGGCAGGGCGTTTTGATTTTTCTACCATCATGGTGGAAGGGCAACGCGACTTTATCCCGCTCTACGGCGCGACCCTGACCGCCATTCTCATCCCCGCCCTTAAGGTGGAAAGCCCGGCGGTCTTGTTCAACCGCAGCCAGGTAGATTTGCTGGCGCTGAACAGCCAAAGGGTGGAAGAGTAAAACCCCTGTTTGAACCCGAAAAACGAAAAAAGCCTCCCCCGCCCAAGGGAGGCTTTTTGATTAGGTAGATGGCTACTCTACAAAGATTTCCACATGCTCGCCGTCTTTTTCGTCCACCACATCCACAATTTTGCCGGTAACGCCAGAGCGCAGGGCTTCCATAATGGTCGGCATATCCACGCCTTCCACTTCTGGGGCAAAATGTGCGCCAATTTTCATCCCGGCATCCAACAGGGCGATAGGAATTTGGACGGTGGCTTTGGAACGCCCGGTCGCCACATCGGTTACGCGCACTCGAAGCCAACGCGCCCCGCCAGGGATGCGGGGAGGCGTTGGCGGGTTGATTCCGCGCCGGTTCTCGCTGAGAGCAGAAAGCAGGCGAGCGCCCTCTTCTGCGTTAATTTTCCCCTCGTCAATCATCTTCAAAATTCGCATTCGTTCTTCTGCAGTTGCCATTGCACACCTCCTAGCCGATGTAGACTTGCACTTTTTCGCCGTCTTTGTCGTCCACGTCCACCAGGACGGGCGCATCGGCGCTGATACTTTGATTAAAGGCGTTCATCACCATGTCCACTTTGCCGCGCTCCTCGGCGGGGATGAAGCCGCTAAAAAGACTGAGCAACCCGGTGATGAGACCGGTAGGGAAGCCAAATGCCAGCCGGGCGGGGCTTTCACCGGGTTTCTGATGAATGTTCACATACACCCAGCGAGAATCGCGGCTGGAAAGGGAAAGGGCAACAATGGCAACGCCCAAAGCAAAAGGCAGGGCGGAAAAGTAGAACCAAAAGCCAAGCCCGCCGGTTTGGAGGGCGTAAGACATCCACATTGCCGAAAAAACGGTGAAGAGCAGCCCAATCGAGAAGGGGAGAACCCACAGCCGCCGAAAACGCCCCAGTTTGGCGGCAAAAAAGGCTTCGCGCCGGGATTTTTCTTCCTCCGTCTCGGTAAAAAATTCCGAGGCGGGTTCCGGCGGCAGGGAAAGTTCCGGTTCATCGGGGTCTTCCTCCGCCAGGGCTTGCATCAGGCGCAACCCCTCGGCGGCGGTAATTTTGCCTTCTTCTATCATCTTTAGGATTTGTTGGCGTTCACTGTCGGTCATGGTTCACTTTCCTTCTAGGGCAGTGAGGAGTTTTTCGGCATCGGCGAGGGAGATTTTCTTCTCCTGAAGCATTTTGAGAATAGTCAGCCGCTCTTCGTCTGTAACCGGGTCTGTCGGCGGGGCGGGCGGGCGAGGCGGACGGGGCGGCTGCGGCGCGCCGCCAAATTCCACCCCCCAGCGCCCAAAAGAAAGCCCGGCATGGGTGGCGCGGCGCTCGCTGGAGCGCATTTTTTCCTCGGCGCGGCGCACGGCTTCATCCACCCGGCGGTGAATGCGCTCGGTTTTCTCTTGCACCCGCGCCGACACCTGGTGAGCAATGCGCTGATTCAGGTCGGGCGGAACGCCGGGCAAGTCTCCCAGGGCAAAGGGGGCTTCGCGCCCCAGGGGGTCAAAATCTGCCATGGTTTCCCATTCTTCGCGGCGGCTGGTGATGCTGATGTCTGATTCTGCCTGGAGATGGATGGAAGCGCTGCCGCTCCCGAGGGTGAGAGGCTGCCCAGGCATATAAACAACCCCTGGCAGGTTTACCCGCACCGAATCATCCTCCCCGCCGAGGAGGGTTAAGCGGGCATTGGCGTTCTCCGGCAGGCGACAGAGGATGTCGCTGCCTGCCAGCACCTGGGTAATGCTGCCCGGCGCGGGTGTGATGTATAAAACAGCATCCGCGCCTGCCTGGGCAGAGATGCTGCCCCTGGCGTTGTTGATGTAAAGGTCTGCGCCCACGTTCAGGCGCAGGTCACCTTCCACATCGTGCAGGGATGCATCGCCGCCGACCCCTTCGGCGGTCAGCGCCCCGGTGCAGCCCCGCACCGAAAGGTCCCCGCCCACGCTGCGGACGAGGATGGCAGCGACATTTCGCATTTGCAGGTCGCCTTCTACGGCATCCATCTCCACCTCGGCGGAGAGGGCGCGCAGGTCGGCATCCCCGCCAATGCTTTGGGCTTGCACTCTGGTTTGGGGAGGCAGGTAGAGGATTAAATCCCCGGTAGTGGAGACGGTGAAGGCGGCGTTTTCGGTCTGCTCAAATTGCAGGTCGCGCCCGTCTGTTTTGGCGGTAATCTCCGGGCGTTCCCAGCCGATGATTTGCAAATCCCCCTCCACCGATTCGATTCGCAAACGGGCATCGCCGCCGCTGATGGAAAAGGTGTGTTGTCTCATGCCGCCTCCCCACGCAGAAGGCGCATAGCGGCATCGGCGGAGAGTTTGCCTGCGTCCAGGTCTTCCAAAATTTGGCGGCGGCGCTCTTCGGCAAGTTCCGGGCTGTCTTCTTTGCCGGGTTCATACCCTAGGGCGCGGATGACTTCGTGCAGGCGGTTGCGGAGGGTGGGGTAGGAAAGCCCAAGTTCCGCTTCTACGCGGTTAAGTTTGCCCTCGCA
>DYNS01000559.1 GCA_020720965.1 Anaerolinea sp.
GCAGAGATGTTGGGGCGGGGCGTGCGCCTGGGGGATGGAATCGCCGGTTTGGTGGCGAGGGAAGGTCGAGGCGCGGTCATCCCTGCCATTGCCTCCGACACCCTGCTGGCGCAAGCCGAAAAACCCGCCGGAATGCGGGTTCGCGCCCTGGCTTGTGCTCCCATCTACGCGCACGGCAAGGTTATTGGCGTATTGCAAGCCTTTAACCCCACCAACAAAGTCTTCGACCCCGATTCCCTCCTTGTCCTTACCGGGCTTGGCTCCCTGGCTGGCACAGCCATCCAAAACGGGCAGCTCTTTCAGAGCCTGGATGTCGCCCGCAGGCGTTACAGCGACCTGTTTGAAGACAGCATAGACCCCATCGTCTTAACCGACCGGGCGGGCTACATTTTGGAAGTCAATCGCCGTGCCGCCCAGTTTTCGGGGCATAGCCCCCAATCGCTGCGCCGCTTCAAAATTGACCACATGCACGACATCAACTACGAAAAAACCGGGCAGGTATACGAAAAAATTGGCGACACCGCCCTTACCTACGAATCCACCCTCTACACCGCCGAAGGACTCACCTCCCCGGTGGAAGTTCACGTCCGCAAGGTGATGCTGGACGAAGCCGAATCGTTTCAATGGATTCTGCGCGACATCCGCGAGCGCAAAGAGCTGGATAGCCTGCGCGAAGACCTGGCAGCCATGATTTACCACGACCTGCGCTCCCCCCTCGCCAACATCCTCTCCAGCGTGGAAATGCTCGCCGCTTTCATCCCCGCCACCGAGAAGGAAAACTCCCAACCCATCCTGCAAATTGCCCGCCACTCCATAGACCGGATTCAACGCCTCATCACCTCCCTGCTCGACCTCAACCGCCTGGAGCAAAACCAACCCATTGGCGAGCGTCAGACAGTCAGCGTGACCAACCTGGTAGAAGAAACCCTGCAAGTCATTGCCCCTGCCCGCGAGGGGCGCAACCAAACCCTGAAAACCCACCTTGACCCCGACCTGCCCCCCGTCCTCATAGACGCGGACATGGTGCGCCGCGTTCTCATCAACCTAGCAGAAAATGCCGTCAAATACACCCCCGCCAACGGTCACATCCTCATCGCCGCCCAACAGCAAGGCGACTTTGTCCAAATCTCGGTAGAAGACAACGGCACAGGCATCCCCGAAGCCGACAGAGAAAGAGTCTTCGACAAATTTACCCGTCTCAAAAACAAAACCGGCGCACGCGGCTTGGGCGTAGGTTTGGCATTTTGTAAATTAGCCATTTTGGGGCACGGCGGGCGCATTTGGGTAGAGCCAGCCGAAACCCAGGGTTCAAAATTTGTCTTTACCCTGCCCGCCGCCCAACCATAAAATAGTCACTCCCCACCCCTTTTGGAGACCTCATGCAAACCATAGCCCCCCAAGTCTTTATGG
>DYNS01000560.1 GCA_020720965.1 Anaerolinea sp.
CCCCCCCGGCTGCCACCGCCACCCTCGCCCCCACCGCCGACCCCTCCGCGCTTGCCAGCCCCACCTCCGCCCTGCCTTACGTCAACGCCAAACGCCTGTGGCTTTACTACGACAATTACGGCTTCTATCTCTACAACGCCTCCCCCGATAATCGCTCCATCTCTCCTCTCGGTTTTGTCAGCATCCAAACGCCCTCCAACGCCTTTCAGGGCTTTTTGTGGGCAGAGTTCTACCCCACCCTGCACCCTGGGCGCTGTATGAAAATTGAAATCCAGCAAAACCCCAACGCCTATCTCAACCCGCCCCTCTGCAAGGACTACTACCTCAGCGCCCGCAGCCTCCCAGAAGAAAATGAACTCGTTTTTTGGACGGATGAATTTTCTGTCCTGTGGCAGGGGCAGGAAGTGGGGCGCTGCCAACCCGCCGATGGATTTTGCGAGGTCTTCATCCCATGACCAGCGTTTACACCCTTGCCCCCGCTCCTCAACATGCCCTGCGCGACCACCCGGAAAGCCCCCAAAGGCTTTCGCAGTTGAACTTAAGCACCCTCCCCGGCTTGGAGCAAATCCCCTGCCTGCCCGCCACCGAATCGCAAGTGAGCCGGGTACACACCCCCGCTTACATCCAAGCCCTGCAAAACGCCTGCCAAACCGAAGCCCCCGCCTTTATAGACTCTGCGCCAACCTACATCACCCCCACCTCTTACGAGGATGCCCTTCTGGCTGTCGGGGCGGGGCTGATGGCTTTACGTGCCATTTTGGATGGTTCTGCCCACAACGCCCTTGCCATTCCTCGCCCGCCGGGGCATCACGCCGAGCCAAACGGGGCAATGGGGTTTTGCCTGTTTAACAACGCCGCCATCGCCGCCCAGGATGCTCTGGCGCATGGCGTGGAGCGGGTGGCAGTCATCGATTTTGACGCGCATCATGGCAACGGCACTCAATCCGCTTTGCGGCATTTGCCCCGCGCCGCTTTTCTTTCCACCCATCAACGCGATATTTATCCCTTTAGCGGCAGGCTGGAAGATGCCGATACCCCCAACCTGCGCGGGCGTTTGGTGAATCTGCCCCTGCCTGCCCGCACCGGCGACCAAGGCTTTGAGCAAATTTTGCAGGCAGTTATTGCGCCTTTTGTGCGCGGTTTTCAGCCGGGGCTGCTCATCATCTCTGCCGGGTACGATTCGCACTGGCGCGACCCGCTTGCCCTGTTGGGGCTAACTCATGCCGGGTTTCATCTGCTTTCGCGGGGGTTGGTTGCTTTGGCGGATGAATGTTGTCAGGGGCGGATTTTGTTCCTGTTGGAGGGGGGCTACGACCCGTTTACCGTTGCCAACGGTTTGCAGGCGGCGGGCGCGGCTTTAACGGGACATCCACACACGCCCCCCAAAGATGTTTGCCCCTTTGCCGAG
>DYNS01000561.1 GCA_020720965.1 Anaerolinea sp.
CAAAAAATGTTCGCCGCGCCGGGTAAGGGCGGTCTGCGGGTTGAGAAAGGCGTACCAACTGCCAGTGGGAGAAAAAACCGGTTGCAGGGTGTTTTCCAGCCGGGTGGCGGTTTCGGTTTGGCGGTAAATTCCGGTGCCGGTGCAGGTATCCGGGCTGGGGCATTCCCCACTCTCAAAATAGACCTCCTGCCCCTGCCGGGAAGGCAGCAGCCGTATGGCTTGGGGGAAGGGGCTTTCTTGCTCCAGCATTCGTATCTCGCCGTTTTCGCCCCAATAGGCGCTGTTTTCTCCGTGCCAAAGCAGGGTTTCGCTAATCAATTCGCTGGCGGCAATGGGAAGATTTACCCGATATAACAGATTTTGCTGGTTTACCAGCAGGTTTTCCCCGTCCGGGCTTACGTCTTGCAGGTTAAAACCGGCGGGCAAAATTTGGGTCAGTTTTTGGTTGTCATATTCGTAAGCGAATACGCCTTGCGGTTGAATATCACCATCTTTTGAACTTGCCAGCCCAAAGAAGACGCAGCCCCCGTTTTGGCACTGCGGCTGAGCCAGAATCTGCGCCGGGGGCAGGGGTGTGGCTGTGGGCGCAGGCGTGGACTGGGGGCTGGCTGCCGTTTGCCCGGCATTTTCCGCCGCCGAAGCGCTTTGCCAAACGGCGTAAAGCGCACGCAAGGCGAGCATGTTTTTCAGGTTGTAACCTTCCTGGCTCAGGTGAAAGCCCTCCCGCGAAGAGTCGATGCCGTAGTTTTCCAACTGCTGCGCCGCCCTCCAAAAATTAACCAGCGGAACCTGGTACTCGTAGGCAATTTTGGCAATGGCGGGGTTGATGACGTGAGTCCCGTTCTTGAGTTCGGAAGAATCCGCTTTGGTGAGCAGGATGGGGATGCTGCCTTTGGCAATGACGTAATCTAAAATTTGGCGCAGGTAGGTTTCGTAGCGTGCCACTGTCTCTGGGTTTAGCCAGGTTTCCAGCGCAATCAGCACATAGGCGGGGCTGTGCAGGCGATATTCGCAGGTGAGCGGGGTTTCGCCGGGCTTGCAGGCTTGGGGGTCTGCCTGGGTGGGGTTGAGGATGGAGGCGGCGGTAAACCCTCCGCGCACGGTGATGCTTTCGCGGGTGTAAGAGCCTTCAAAATAGTTCAACGCCTGCCAAAGGTGTTTTTCGGCTTCCGGGGGCTGTAGTTCTCCCCTTCCCAAGGGTCCCATAAAAACAAAGGGAATTGCCTGGCAATCTCCGATGACGGAGAAATGCTGGGGGTTAAGTCCCTGGGCTTGCCCCCTGGCAAAGATTTGTGCCAGGGTGGCGCTTATTTCCGGTTCCACAGGGGTCTGCTTCCAGTCAAAGTTCTCTGGCAGGGGGCGCAGGCTGGCAGGCGCAGCGGTGGCATTGGCGGGTTGGGAG
>DYNS01000237.1 GCA_020720965.1 Anaerolinea sp.
CCGCGATCTCGGCCTTGACAGGGCCGCATGTTAGCCGCTACACCACGGGACCAATCTTGCTCGGCTGCAATTTCCATTTGTCGAGCGGGCAATAGTTTATCACCGAGGGGGTGATACGTCAAGGAATTTTTGCAAACCAATTTTGAGCCAAAATATGCTACACTGCCCTTACCATTTCATAAACTTTGCGAGGGAGAAGTATGGAACAAAAATCGGGCGCACAAATTAGCCAAAAATCTTTTCTACAGTCGGTTTTCATTTTGTTTTTTCTCATGCTTGCCGCCGGGGTTCTTACACGAGTGATTCCTGCTGGGCAGTTTTCTCGTCTGGAGCAGGATGGACGCTCCGTTGTAGAGCCTTCTTCTTTCATTTATATACAATCTCCAGAGTATCCCGTTTGGCGATGGTTTACCGCCCCGTTGGAAGTTCTCGCCAGCCCCGATGGCTTGACTCTCATCGTCATTATCCTTTTTCTCCTCATGGTGGGGTCATCTTTTGCAGTATTGGATAAGACCGGCATACTCACTGCCAGCCTTGCAGGGGTGGTAAACCGATTTGGCGGTAAAAAGTATCTTTTGCTGCTTGCCATTTCTTTCTTTTTCACCGCGTTGGGGGCGTTTTTGGGCATTTTTGAAGAAGTCGTCCCGCTTGTGCCGCTGATGATTGCCCTATCCTACTCTCTGGGTTGGGATACCCTCGTGGGGTTGGGGATGAGCATTTTGGCAACCAATGTCGGTTTTTCTGCGGCGGTGACGAACCCCTTTACCATCGGCGTTGCTCAACGTTTGGCGGGATTGCCCATCTTCTCGGGGGCGGAGTTGCGCCTGCTGATTTTCTTTGCCGCTTATGCTCTTTTGGCGGTGTTCCTTACCGCTTACGCCCGCAAAGTGGAGAAAAACCCAAAAATTTCCCCGGTGTATGCGGAAGAGCAGAAGGAAAAGGAACGATACAGCGGCTTTCGTTTTGATTCGATGGTGCAACCCCCTCGCTTGCGCCGCGCCCTGCTCTGGCTGGGATTTTTCTTTGTTCTCATCCTTTTCACCGTTTTCTCTGCGCCCTTCCTGCCAGCCCTGGCAGATTATTCCCTGCCCATTGTGGGCTTGCTCTTTTTTGTGGCAGGTTTGGGGGCTGGGTTACTTTCCGGGGTGCAGAAAAAGACGGTTTGGCAGGCGCTGGGCGAAGGCGCGGCAGGGATTGCTCCTGCCATCCCGCTGGTGCTGATGGCTGCCAGCGTTAAGCACATTGTTTCTTCTGGCGGAATTTTGGATACGATTCTTAACGCCGCTTCTACGGCTTTTGATGGCACAAGCCCCTTCGTCGCCTCCGTTCTCATTTATCTGATTGCGCTGATTATCGAATTTTTTATCGGCTCTGGCTCCGCCAAAGCGGTTTTGCTCATGCCCCTGCTGTTACCCCTGGCAGATTTGGTGGGCGTTACCCGTCAGGTGGCGGTGACAGCCTATTGTTTTGGCGATGGATTTTCCAACCTGGCATACCCCACCAACCCGGTTTTGCTCATTTCTTTGGGGCTGACGGTGGTTAGTTACCCCAAGTGGATAAAATGGCTGCTTGGTCTGTGGTTTTGGATGTTCCTTCTGAGCCTGGCTTTTTTGGGGTTGGCGGTTGCCCTTCATTATGGTCCCTTCTAACTTTATTCCCGCCACTTACGAAGAATCGCGTGCTGCTTTTGCCGCATACCTGCCCGTCATTCAGTCGGCTTGGGGAGATGCCACTTGGAACAGCCACCCGGTGGCAGTGGGGGAAGAACTGTTCATCGATTGGATAATGGCAAGGGGCGAGAAAAATGCCGGAGCACGGAAAATGCTCATTCTTTCCACCGGTTTGCACGGCATAGAGGGCTATGCTGGAGCGATGTTTTTGCGTGTATTCATGGATGAGTATCTGCCGCGCTTGCGCCCGGAGGATACAGATTTGCTCCTCATTCATCCGCTGAACCCCTGGGGGATGAAGATGAGGCGGCGGGTAAACCAAAATAATGTGGATTTGAACCGAAATTTTGTGCGCGGGGCATTTGTGGATGCGAACCCGGATTATGCCCGGCTGAATGGGTTTCTTAACCCTGTTGGGGTTTTCTCGCCCCAAGGGGCGTGGCTGAAGTTTGGCTCGCGTTTGCTGGGGCAGATTTTGCGCCTGGGCGCGGGCAGGATAAAGGCTGCCATGCTGAGGGGGCAGGTTTCTTACCCGCGAGGGGTGTATTTTGGCGGGCAGGCGCGGCAACCGGAGACGCAATTTGCCATGCAACTGTTGCAGGAGGCTTTGCGCGGCTGCTCGCAGGCTTTGTTGCTGGATGTGCATACCGGCTATGGACCTGCCGGGCGGCTGACTCTGGTCAATTCCCCGTTGGAAACCCGCAGCGGCGGGACGCTGGCTGGTTTATTTGGCTATCCGTTGGTGGCGTCTGCCAACCCGCAAGAATTTTATGCCATTGATGGCGATATGGTGGACTGGGTGTATGCCTGGTTGGGTGAAAATGCTCCCCAAATGCGGTTTTACGGCACAGCGTTGGAGTATGGCACTTTGGGAGACTCTTTACCGGCGCAGATTATCAGCATGGCGGCAACGGTTTGGGAAAATCAGGCTTTTTGGTTTGGGGGGCAGGGCGCGCGCGCCGGTTACGAAGCCTTGTTCTTGCCCGCCTCCCCTGCCTGGGCAGATTCGGTTCTGAGCGATACGCGCCAGGCGTTGGACGGAATCTTGCGGGCGGAGGGGTTTATGCCCTAGCGCGGGGGGGCGCTTTGGCTGGGGGGAATTTGCAAATGAGGGTAGCGCTCTGCCAGCATTTGCAAAAATGCGCGCGGAATGGGCTTGAGGGGCAGGTCGCTGCGCCAGATGGCTTTGAGAGTGC
Organism: Anaerolinea sp.; assembly: GCA_020720965.1. Lineage (GTDB taxonomy): Bacteria > Chloroflexota > Anaerolineae > Anaerolineales > Villigracilaceae > UBA5195. The sequence goes on from DYNS01000237.1 coordinate 2,867, forward strand.
GGTGTAAATCTGGGAGTTCTTGCAGGGTGAGCAGTTTTAGCCTGCCCTGGCTTTGCTCTTCCTGGGCAAAACAGGCAGGCAGGAGCGAAACGCCCATGCCTTGCATGATGGCGCGTTGAATGGCGTGGGGATTGTCGAATTCTGCTACGATGTTGGGGATGAATCCGAAGCGGGAGAAGATTTCCATCGTCCAGCTGTGGGTTTGGCTGCCGCCTTGTCGGGAAATATACGGCTCGGAGGCGAGTTCCTGCATTGAAACGGAGGCGCGTTCTGCCCAGGGATGGGCGCTGGGGACAACGACAAAGATTTGGGCTTGTTGCAGTTCCGCAACGTGCAGGCGGGGGTTTTCTTCCAACTCGCCTTCTACAAATGCCAGGTCTATTTGTTTTTCTTGCAGGGCTTGCACAAGCGAGGGGGTGATGCCGGTTTGGGCGGTGACCTTGATGGCGGGGTATTGCTCTCGAAAGTGGCGCAGCCAATCTGGTGCGAGCAGGCTGGCGGCGCTGGGGGTGAAGCCGATTTCCATTTTTCCGTCTGATAGGTTTTTGACCTGGGTGAGGGCATTTTCGGCGGCGGCGATTGTCCAAACGATGTCTTTTGCGTAGCCGAGCAGGGTTTCTCCTTCTGCCGTCAGGCGCACGCCCTGGGGGTGACGGTCGAAAAGGCTTACGCCGAGGCTGGTTTCCAGGTCGTGGATGTGCTGGCTGATGGCGGCTTGGGTCATGAGAAGGCGCTCAGCGGCGCGGTTCATTTTGCCTTCCTGGGTGACGGCGAGAAAGATTTCTAGTTTGTGGAGGCTGAGCATAACCTTTTCCTAATACCTGGGATAAGTAAAGCGTCCTTGCTGGTTGTCAGACAAACATTTATAGTTGGCGGGCTTTCAAAATTTTCTGATTTTCTCTGGAGGAGGAAGTATGAACAAATTTTTTACCCGTCAGTGGTCTTTCTTTTGGGCGGGCATCGGCTTTGGGGTCGCGCAAATCATTTTTATGATTGCCGGCTTCGCGCAGTCTCTTGCTGCTGGCAAGGGCTTGAGCAGTAACCCTATCACCGTCACAACCAACCTGGGAGGCATGTTCCGCGCCATTGAGGTCTTTTGGTGGGGCGGCAAAACCTTTGGGCTGGAAGATGGCTTGTACGGCAGCGCCTTCAAGGTGGATACTTGGGGTCCGATTATCGGCATGATTATCGGCGGTTTGCTGGTGGCGCTGGCAGAAAAAGAATCCCGCGCCTGGGTGAAGTATAGCCCCAAGATGCTGGTTCTTTCGCTGTTGGGTGGCGCTCTCTTCAGTTACGGAACCCGTCTGGCGGATGGTTGCACACTGAATCACCTTTTGGGCGGCATCCCGCTGATGACCATCAAATCTACGGTGGTGATTATCTTCATGTCCATCGGCGGTCTTACGTCTTTCTTCCTGATGGCGAAGTATGGTTTGGGCGGTTTCTTTAAGCACCAGGAAACCAAAGCCTATGTGAAGATGGCAAAAGAGAAGAAACTGCTGGCAGATGGTTTTACCTATCAGCCCGATTATAACCCCTGGACAGACCCCTGGCGTTGGGTGGGTCTGGTGTACCTTGCCATGTTCCTCATCCCGGCAGTGTACTACTTCTTTAGCCCGGAATCCAAGCACAGCATCCCCAATGCGGGCGCGACCTTTATGTGGCTCAGCCTGTTGGCGGGCGTGGTGGGCGGTTTTGCCATGGGTAAATCTGGCTTTGGGACGGAATGCGCCCTGGTTTCGGTGGAAGCGGCGCAGATGTTCAAGCACGATGAAGAACGCTTTGCCAAGATGGGCATCCCCGGCATTACTCGCACTCTTTTCAAGGGGCTGCTGCCTCTTCAGGGTTTGCTGGCTTCCATCGTACTGACCGGTATTTTTGCGGTGGGTGCCTGGGTGTTGTTCGATGTCAAACTGGGCTTCCAGTCCGAGTTCAAAAATCAACTTACCTGGGCTTCCATGCTGGGCGGTTTCCTGCTTGGCGCGGGCGCGGTGACTTTGATTGGCTGCGAAATTCGCTCTTACATGCGCCTGGGCTTGGGCTACACCAACACCCTGATCGGTTTCATTGGCTTTGCCATTGGCTACCTGCCCTACACCCTGTTCTACGA
>DYNS01000562.1 GCA_020720965.1 Anaerolinea sp.
GTATCGGCTACGGCGGCGAGGTCACCGGGTTGGGATTGTAACTTTCGGCACAAAACGGCATCTAAACACAATCCACCATCCCTAGCCCGAAAGGACTCACCTAACTTATGGGAAAACGTACCGAAATTCGCCGCAAACGAGACGCACAACAGCGTAATGTAGCCATTGCCGTCATCGGCGGCATTGCCCTCATTCTTCTGGCTGTCGTCCTGTTTGTGACTCTCCCCAAAGAAGCCCCTGTTGCAGCGGGCAACCCGGCATCGGGGCAGGAGGAATACACCTCCATTCCGGCGGAGGTGAACTACGCCGCACCCGAACTCGCGCTGGAAAATATCCAAGGCGGAGAAGAAGCCCTCCTCGATTATCGAGACAAGGTTGTCCTCGTCAACAACTGGGCAACCTGGTGCCCACCCTGCAAAGCCGAAATGCCCACCTTGGTAGATTTTTACAACGAGCACGCGGACGAAGGGCTGATGATTATTGCCATCGAAGCCGGTGAACCCAAAGACCTGGTGCAACAATTTGTAGACCAGTACCAGATGCCCTTTGTTGTCTGGTTAGACCCGGAAGGCAAAGCCAGTATGGCATTCAAAAACAACAGCCTGCCCAATTCCTACGTCATAGACCGCAGCGGAACCATTCGCCTTTCGTGGACAGGGCAAATTAACCGCGAGATGCTGGAAAAATACGTTACCCCCCTGCTCACCGAGTAGGTGCTACCCAAAAACAAAAAACCGCCTGGTCGTAACCAGGCGGTTTTTTGTTTTATTTTAGATGGGTTAGCCGACCAGTTTTACCAAGTCTTCTGCGGCGCGGCGCATTTCCAAAAACACCAGCCCTAATTTACCGTCTTGTCTCGCCAAGGCGGTGAGAACTGCCTCGCTGCCGACCGAGATGAGGACGATGAAGCCGTTATTGCCTTTGATGTAAACCTGTTCCAGGCTGCCGCGTCCTAACTCTTGGGCAATCCGCTCACCGAGGGAAAGCATTGCCGCAGACATGGCAGAAACACGGTCCTCTTCCGCGCCTTGCTGCAAGGCGGAAGCCATAATCAAACCATCTACCGATACAACAGCGGAGGCTTCAATATCAGATGCCGAGGCTTGCATGGAGCGAAGCCGTTCTACCATTAACTGGCTGCGATTTTTAGTCATAATGGGGTTCTCCGGGCGAAAAGTCTGAACGATTTTACCCCGAAATTATAAGGCATATACCTTTATTTGGGGCGTAACTTTTTTGCAAGTTTTTGTAAAGTTCCAGAGGCGGTTTAACGCGCGTTTTGGTAGTTGGGTGCCTCTTTGGTTATGATGACATCGTGCGGGTGACTTTCTATCAGCCCGGCGTTGGTAATTTTTACCAGTTTGGTTTTTTCCTGCAAATCTGCCAGCGAAGCCGCCC
>DYNS01000238.1 GCA_020720965.1 Anaerolinea sp.
TTTGCGGCTATTGCGTGGCCGGGAGTAGTCGAGGGCGGGGCGGGGGTGGGCGAGGGGGAAGATGGCAGGGGGGAGGAGGTGGGGAGGGGCGAGGCAGAGGGCGCGGGAGGGATGCGGGATACGGCTACGCCGGAGGCATTTTCTGCGCTGAGGGGTTCTTTTGCCTGCCACAAGCCGTTTTCCCGTAAAAGGAAGGCGGTCAGCGCCCAGGCGGTTTCATCGTCCAGGGTGTTGGGCCACTGAAAGGGCATACTGGCTTTGATATAGGCTTGCAGAACGAGAGCGTTGGGGAATTTTTGCAGGGTGTTTTTGCCGATGACTGCCGGGACAATTTTTGGGATTGTCCAGCCGTTTTCGTAATAGCGGATGCCATGACAGCCTGATTCCCAGCAGTTTTGTTCTTCTGGCGGGTAGAGAAGGCGGAATTCGTCCGTGAGTCCCTGCCCTTTGTCGCCGTGACAGGGCAGGCATTGAAACCAGAATTCTTGGGCGCCATCGTCTGCCTGGGAGGGGTTGGCGGGCAGGGTGGGTTCTGCCAGCCTATCCGGGGTGGGGGTTGGGTCGGCAGCAGATAAGGCTGTTCCCCCCTGAGAAAACGCCGCAAGAAGTGCGAGCGTTAAGCCAAGAGGGAACAGGAGAAGTTTGGAGAGTGGGTTGCGGGGGCGAGTCACGAATTAGGTTTTGCCGCGCATCTTGGGGTCCAGCACGTCCCGCAGGGCATCGCCTACCAGGTTGAAGCCCATCACGTACAGGACGAGGGTGATACCGGGAAAGGCGATGATGAACCAGTATTCATCCAGGCTGGTAATCCAGTTGCGGGCAAAGGCAAGCACCTGTCCCCAGTCGGCGTAACCGACATCTACGCCGATGCCGAGGAAGGAGAGAGCGGCGAAGGAGAGAACAACATCCCCAATGGCGAGGGAGGCAAGTACCAGGGTGGGGAAAACGGCGTTGGGAATGATGTGGCGGAAGAGGATGCGGGCATCACTTGCGCCGATGACGCGGGCGGCGAGGACGTAGTCGCGTTCTTTGACGGAAAGAATGTCACCGCGAATGATACGGGCGTAGCCGAGCCAGCCAAAGGCGACCAGAGAAATCATCACCGGCAGGGTGCTACGCCCAATGACGGGGGTGAGGACGGCAGCAAGAATGAGGGTCGCCATGAGACCGGGCAGGACGAGGAGTACATCCACAACCCGCATGATGACGTTATCTACCCAGCCGCCGTAGTAGGCGGAGACGGAGCCAACGATAACGCCAATGAGCAGGGTGGAGAAGACTACGATGAGACCGGCTTTGAAGGCGGTGCGGGTTCCCCAAATAACGCCGTAGTAGATGTCGTATTGTCCTTGTGCGGTGCCGAAGAGGTGAACCCATTCATCTTTTCCGGTGACGGTTTTGTACCAGAAAGGTACTTCGGGGGCGTTTTTGGTCCATTCGGCGCCGACTTCGCGGGGTTGGGATTTGAATCCGTCTCGCGGAATTTTGTAGGGGTCGTTGGGGTTGACAGGGGGGGCAAGCACCGGGGCGGCGAGGGCTACGAGAATAAAAAATGAAATGAGAATAAGCCCGGCGATGGAGGCGGGGGTTTTGAGCAAGCCCATGAGGATGCGGTAGTTTTCGGGTCCGATGAAGCGTTCAAAGGCGGAAATCTTCCGCAGGGAGACTGCCGCGCCAAGCATGGCGTTATCGCCGGAGGGGGTGGAGGTGGTTACTTCTTGTTCAGTCATCAGAAATCTCGCTTTTAGGAAAGGCGGACACGGGGGTCAACTACGGCGTAGAGAACATCCACAATCAGGTTGGCTACGATGAGGATGAAACCGTTGAAGAGGGCAAAGCCCAGAACAGTGATGACATCCAACTGTGCGGAGGCTGCTGCCGCCGCCGAGCCAATGCCGGGGTAGTCGAACACGGTTTCGGTGATGATGACTCCACCAAGCAAGCCAACGACCTGAAAGCCCGCCAGGGTCACAACCGGGAGCATGGCGTTGGGTTGGGCATGCTTATAGATGACATCATTCTCCGAAAGTCCTTTGGCACGGGCAGTCGTCACGTATTCCTGGCGTAAGGTTTCCAGCATGGAGGAGCGGGTGACGCGCAGGAAGGTTGCCCAACTGATGTAGGAAAGGGTGAGGATGGGCAGGAACATGTGGCGCAGGGCATCCAGAAAGATGTCGAAGCGTCCGTTGAGGAGAGCATCAAAGGTGAGGAGGGTGGTGTAACGGTGAAAAGCGTCTGAGTTGACGACCCGACTGAATTCATCGGTCAGGCGACCGGGGGGAAACCATTGCAGGTTAGCGTAGAAGAGCATCAGCACCAGCAAACCAAACACAAAGGTGGGGAAAGATGTGCCGATAATACTAAACACCCGCGCAGCCTGGTCTATCAATCCGTTATGGTGAACCGCCGCCTGCACCCCCAGCCAAATGCCGACCAGGATGACGGGGGCTACTGCCCAGATGGTTAAATCCAGGGTGTTGGGGAAGCGGTGGGCAATCAAATCTGCAACGGGTTGAGAGCCGGTTTTGGACCAGCCAAAGTTGCCAAACAAAATGCCGCCCTCGCGTTCACCGGTTGTGCTATCTACCTTTCCGACCATCCAGTTGAGGTATTGAATGTGGATGGGGGCGTCGAGACCATATTTCTTGATGGCGGCTTCAATCTGATTGGCTTTGGGGTCGCCGCGGACATACAGGGCGGCTCGCTCGACGGGGTCGAGGAACTGTAACATGCCAAAGATGAGAATCGTTACGCCAAGAAGCAGGAAAGGCACAAGCAGTAAACGGCGGATAATGTATGTGAGCATCAATCACCTCGTGTAGGGATTCTGACTTGTCGTCCAGGCTGAGTCCCAACGGGATTGGGGCGCAGCCTGCGCGTCAAGGCGAGTCCGGGGGGCTGTTGTCAGCCCCCCGGATGTGGGTACAGGACTGTTTAGTCCTTGTACATGGTGTAGAAATAGTTGCCGGAGAAGATGGGGTTAAGAACTGCCCCATGTACCCAGCGTTGTTCAAAGCCGTGCGAGGTGGCGGTGGCGAGCAGAACGGTGGGAACCTGCTCGTAGTAGAGGGCGTTGGCTTCTTCGTAGATAGCCTGGCGCTCTGCCGGGTCGGTGGCGCCCACGCCCCGGTCCAAAATTTCGGAGAACTGGTCGCGGAGTTCAGCGGGCAGGTTCTGGCGAACGGCGTAAGTGCCGAGCATGTAGGGCTGGTACCAGTTGTGCGGGTCGTGAATGTCTTCGACCCAGCCGCTGGTGAAGTAGGGGGCTTCGGAGGCACGCAGGGTGCGCAGGAAGGTGGGCCAAGGCAGACCAACGGTTTCTACGGTGAAGAGTTCGTTGACTTCCGCCAGGTTGGAAGCGAGGATTTCGGAGATGATTTGGCGGGAGGTGTTGCCCTGGTTGTAGAGAGCCTGAAGGCGGAAGCCGGTAGTCCAAACGTCGCCTTCGGGGTCTTCGCCGGCGGGGATGCCGTCTTTGTCGAGGTCAGCCATCTGGAATTCAGCGGCGGCTTTTTCCAGGTCGAAGGAGTAAACGGGGGCATCTGCCTGGTAGCCGGGCATGCCCTGGCGGGCAAGGGTGGGCTGCTGAACGGCTTCGCCGTCAAAGACATCGCTGATGTAGGTGTCCCAATCGAAGGCGTAGGCAAAGCCCTTGCGGATGTGGACATCGGAGAAGAAGTCGTAAGGAATGCCGTTGCCATCAAGTTTGCCGGAGCCAACGTAGTTGGAGGTTTCGACAATGTTGAAGGTCATGAAGAGGTCCTGGCTGGCGAGGGAGGGGCGACCGATGTAGAGGCGCATAGGACCTTCGGTACCGGCTTCGTCGCCCGCGCAGGGGATGAATTTTTCGGCGGCTTGCTTGGTGTCGTCATATTCACAAACGACTTTGGCTTCAGCGTAAGCGCCGGCGGCGAGGTCGTAGGTGCGGATTTCGCCAACCATCTCATCGACCTGGGAGCGGTTTTCGGCGGGGACGGCAACCTGGTCGGCATCGCCAGCCTGCAGCATGGCAAAGCGGGTGCCCCATTCGTCAATGGATTTGATGACAACGCGTTCCAGTTTAGCGGGTTCGCGCCAGTAGTTGTCGTTGCGGACGAGGACGAGTTCTTCGCCCTGGGTCCAGTGGTCGAGTTTGAAAGCGCCGGTGCCGTTCATCACGGTGGTCAGCGGGTCATTCTCGGAGGGGGTGGCGTAATAGTTCTGCCAGGTATCGCAAGAACCGTCCCAACCGCCCTGGGCGATGGTCCAGTCTTTATCCATGACAGAGCCCCAACCCTGGGCAATGGTGGCGATGAAGGGTCCCCAAGCCTGGTTCAGGCTCATGGTGACGGTACCGGCGGCATCATCAGCCACGATGAGGGAGGTCACTTTTTCGCAGGCGGCTTTGAGGGCGGCCGGGTCGGCAGCCTTCATGGCATCCTGGTCATCGGCAAGAGCGCCGGAGGCATCTACGAGGTAGGAAACATCGTCAACGCCGATGCCGAAGAAGGGTTCGGCGAGCAGCCACTGGGGACCGCTGTAGCCGCCGAAGAGCAGACCGCGCTGGAAGGAGTAAGCCACATCCGAGGCAGTCAGGTCGGCGCCGTCGTGGAACTTGACGCCAGCGCGCATTTTGAAGGTGTAGGTTTTGCCGTCTTCAGAAACTTCCCAAGATTCTGCCAGTTGAGGCAGGAATTTATCGGTGGCTTCGCCATCGTAGAAGACGAGGGTTTCGTAGACGTTCTGGATGATTTCGCCGCCAGCGGTTTCGTAGGCGAGGGCGGGGTCCAGGGTTTCGGGTTCGCCGATGGTGGCGATGACCAGGGTGGTCGGGTCGGCGGATTTGAATTCTTTTGCGGCTTCAGCGGGCGCTTCAGCGGCAGGGGCTTCGGCGGCGGGAGCCTCGGTGGCGGCAGGCGCTTCGGCGGCAGGCGCTTCGGCAGCGGGTGCTTCAGCGGCGGGCGCTT
>DYNS01000239.1 GCA_020720965.1 Anaerolinea sp.
CGGCACGCCCGCAAAGGAGAACCCGCCCACTTGCAGGGGGCATTCCGCGCTGACGGGCTGGCATTGCAGGTCTATCTGATACCAGATGGAGGGCATCTGAATGCCGAGGTGCGGGTCGTTGGCGAGAAGGGGCTTGCCGGTGACGCTGCGAGAGCCATCTACCACCCAACTGTTAGAGCCAATCCCCGCCCCGGCTTTTCCTAAGGTGTCGTTGAGCAAGGCGAGGTTGGAGCGCACTTGCTGAAGGGCAGCGGAGGGCGAGGATGAGAGGTTCGATGATGCGAGGTTGGATGATTCGGGGCGGGAGGCAACCATCTCCATTTCCGGCACAATGCGCGGATGGTCGGCAGGGTAGGGCGGGAAGAGTTCGTCCACCTGGGCGGGGGTGAGGGTTTGCAGCAGGATGGCGCGTTCAATTTCTGCGCCCATGTTGCCGCGTAAATCCCATGCCATTGCTTTTGCCCAGGTGAGGGTGTGAACGGGAGTCCAGTCTTCGACTTCGTAAGAGCGATTCAACAGCCCGGTGAGAATGACATATTCCAGCCCCAGTTCGGCAGCAGGGCGGCTGTGAATGTAGGCGTTTACGCCCTCAGCATAGGCATCCAGGGTGCTGCGGGATTGGTCGGAGAGCAGAGTGTATTCCTGTTCCGCCAGTTGTCGCCAGCCCAGGCTGCGGAGGAAGGAATCGGTGGAGAGTTGGCTCTTGCCAAACATTTCGGAAAGCCTGCCAGAGCCGATGTGCCGCCAAAAATCCATTTGCCAAAAACGCTCCTGGGCATGGACGTATCCCTGCGCCATGAAGAGGTCGTGCAGGCTGCTGGCGTAAATATGCGGAATCCCCATCTCATCCCGGATGACTTGCACGGGGGCGGTTAAGCCGGGCAGTTGCAGGTCTCCGCTGGTTTGGGGCAGGGCTTTTTGGGCGGCTTGAGGAATGAAGATATAGTTGAGGTAGCCCACGAGCAGGGCAAGGACAAGGGTAATACTGAGCAGCGCCGTCAGAATGCGACGCATCAATTGGGACATTTTTCCTCCGTTTGGTATTCCTTTGGCTAGGTGTCGGTATTATAGCCCCTCATTTACAAAACGTTTACCGGTTGTTTACCCAGGCAGAGGGAGATAGAAGTAAGATTTAAGCCGAGATTTGGAGGTTCTATGCACTTAATTCAGACGTATTTACATCAGGGTTGGATGATTAGCGAAGCCGCGCTGGTTCTGGCTCACGGCAATAACAACGAGAACAGCGGCTACCTGCTGACCCTATCCGACCCCGGCGGTCGTTACATTCGGGAGGCGTTTGTCACCCGCTCTATGGATGTGGACGACCTGCTTGCCCGTGAGCGCGTGCCTATGGCGCTTTAGCCTGTTTGCCTATCCAGAAGGGGGATTTGCACCGCAGATTAAAATTCCTGTATTCGGTTTCGGTTACAATCGGGGAAATCATCCTCGCAGTAAACCATCCCTCCCCTTACAGGTACCCATGCCCAACCGACTCGCCCAAGAAAACTCCCCCTACCTGCTGCAACACGCCAACAACCCTGTGGACTGGCATCCCTGGGGCGAAGAAGCCCTGCTCCGCGCCCGCGCCGAAGACAAGCCCATTTTCTTGTCTATCGGCTATGCTGCCTGTCACTGGTGTCATGTCATGGAACATGAATCTTTTGAAGACCCGGCAGTAGCAGCCGCCATGAATCAAAACTTCATCAATATCAAAGTTGACCGGGAAGAACGCCCCGACCTGGACAGCATCTACATGGCTGCCACCATGGCGCTGACCGGTTCCGGGGGGTGGCCCATGTCGGTTTTCCTCACCCCGGACCTGCAACCCTTCTACGCCGGAACGTATTTCCCACCCACCCCCCGCTACAACATGCCATCCTTCCGGGATGTGCTGGCGGGGGTTTCCAACGCCTGGCAAAACGAGCGGGATGAAATTACAAAGGTCAGCGGTCAGGTCACGAATCACATTCAACGCGCCGGGCAATGGAGCGGAGCGGCTTCTTACCCTCTTACAGGCAAACTTCTCAACAACGCCGCCAATCACCTCCACCAAACCTACGACTGGGGCTTTGGCGGGTGGGGCGATGCCCCCAAGTTTCCGCAGCCCATGACCATTGAGTTCCTGCTCAACCGCGCCACCGCGCCGGAAACCAGCCCGGAGGAACGCGAAAACTACCTGAAGACCGTCACCCACGCACTCAAAGCAATGGCTCGCGGCGGCATGTATGATGTAGTCGGCGGTGGGTTCGCCCGCTACAGCGTGGATAACACCTGGAAGATTCCGCACTTTGAGAAGATGCTTTACGATGTAAGCCAACTTGCATTGGCTTATTTGCATGGTTTTCTGGTCACGGGCAATGAACAGTTCCGGCAGGTTTGCGAAGACACCCTAACCTTTATCCAAAGAGAAATGACAGAAGCCTCGGGAGGCTTTTTCAGCAGCCTGGATGCCGACTCGGAAGGGAAGGAAGGAAAATTTTACGTCTGGGAATATGATGAAATCCAGACAGCCCTCCGAGATGACTTTGAGTTCTTCCAAGCCGCTTACGGGCTAACAAGAGGGGGAAACTGGGAAGGCAAGACAATCCTACACCGCGCTGTTGATAATTCGGCGCTTGCTGCAAGGTTCAAAACAAGCCCGCAAGAAATCACCGCGAGATTGGCAAAATGTCATCAAAAATTGCTGGCAGAAAGAAACAAACGGATACGCCCCGGTACCGATGATAAAGTCCTGGTTGCCTGGAATTCACTCGCCCTGATTGCCTTTGCCGAAGCAAGCCGTTACCTGAAGCGCCCCGACTTTTTGGAGATTGCCCAAAGGAACGCCCGCTTTTTATTGGAGAATCTCCACCAGAATGGGCGTTTGTTGCGCTCCTGGCGCGCCGGGGTGGCAAAGCACAATGCCTACCTGGAAGATTACGCCGGTTTAATATTGGGTTTGCTGGCGCTGTATCAAACCGACCCGGACGTGTACTGGTATCAGCAGGCGCTAAAACTCGCCGAGGAAATGGTATTGCATTACAGCGACCCAGACGGCGGCTTTTTTGATACCCGCGATGACCACGAAAATTTGTTGCTAAGACCTAAAGATTTACAAGACAACGCTACACCATCCGGGAATGCTCTTGCAGCCAACGCCCTGCTCAAAATCGCCGCCTACGGAGACCGCCAGGAATACCAAAAACGCGGGGAAGATATGCTCCTGCCCATACTGGAAACAGCGGTTCGATACCCCACTGCTTTTGCCAAATGGCTGGAGGCTGCCGATTTTGCTCTTGGACCGGTTCGGGAGGTTGCGATTGTGGGGCAGCAAGCCAATTTGCTCATCGATGCTCTCTGGAGTCAATATCGCCCGCGCCTGATGGCGGCAATTTCAACGTATCCACCCGAACAGGGTTCCCCCGCCATTCTGGATAATCGCCCGCTGGTAAGCGGAATCCCCACTGCTTATGTGTGCCAGAACTTTGTGTGTCAACAACCCGTAACCAACCCGGCAGAGTTGGCTGCCCAACTGACCAATGGTACAGCTCTTTAGGGCGGCGTAACCGGCTTGCAGTACGTCAGGTTGGATAAGATGAGGGTGCATTGCGCCCAGTTTTCTTCAAACTGAACCAGGTAACGGCTCTGTTCAAAACTGCTGGTTGCATCAAAAAAGAAGATTCGGTGCGGAATTTGAAAAAGGTGAGAAAGGGAATTGACCGCGCCCAAACGCGCCCGGCGGGCGATGAGTTTATCCACTTCCTTATCCTGGTTTTCTATGGCAAAGGTGAGGGTGTAATCCAAGCTGCTGACGGCTTGGCGCATGTTGATATTGAGGATGCTATCCGTAAGGATGCCCGCCAACGCCATCACGGCAACGCTGAGCATCATCGGCAGAAGAATCGCCCCGTCACCCTGGCTGTAAGTGGCTTGCTCCACCAGGGTAAATTGCAAAGCCCCGGCAATGAGGGCAAACAGGGCGGTAACGCCAATGCAAAGGAGAATAAGCAAGGGAGCGCCTTCCTGCGGGGGCAGAGATGCCCAACCCTGCAGAGCAGGCTCCAGCCAGAAGATGAGACGGGGGGTGAGCCAGCGCGGCAGCCAAAGGGTGAGAATCCCCAATAACGAGCCGCCTATCAGCCAGGCAAGAGCACCCAGGGCAGCGGCACGCAAGCGCATCGCAAGCCAACCTGCCAACCCTCCCAGCAAAAGCGCCAAAACAGCCCCTGGCAAAAAGCTGAGCAGGGGGTATGCCCAATGCGCTCGCCAAAGCTGGTAAGCATCCCAACCCCAGGCGGTGAGGGCAAAAGCAAGCCCCCCGGCAAGACCATATAAAACGCCAAAAATTTCTTTTTTGTGTGCCATGTGAGCAAGACCTTCTCGGTAAGTGAGATGAGTCTATTATAAATCCATCCCTTGGCGGTTAAAAACGTAGCAGCCAGGGTTGCGCCCTGGCTGCCAGGAGTTTGGCGGCGTTTACAGGGTTTTTAGCAGGGCGTGACGGCTGTTCCGCAGGCGGTCGGCAATCAGTTCCGCCACCCGGCGCATCACGTCAAAACCGGCTTGGGGATACTCCCGCATCACCTGCAAAAATTCATCGCCAGGGATGGCGAGAATGCTGGTTTCTTCCTCGCAGTAGGCGGTTGCGGTGTAATGGGAGGGCGGCACAATGCCAGACCAACCGAAGCAGTCGTAGGGTTTGGCAACAAAAGACACGGTGACGCTATCCGGCTTGGTCATCATCCCCACTCGCAGGGCAATGCTGCCCTTAAGCAGGAAATGCAATTTGTGAGCGTTCTGCCCTTCCTTAAAGACAGTCTCGCCGCTGGCGAGGGTGAGTTCCTCGCTGAGGGCGGCGATTTTTGCAAGGGCTTCGGCAGGCACGTTCTGAAACAGGGGGAATTTTTCTAATAAAGCGGCGTCAGACATAGAATCTCCAAAAGGGGGAAAGGATGAAAACAGTA
>DYNS01000240.1 GCA_020720965.1 Anaerolinea sp.
GCTGAGGGCGAGGGTGGCGAGTAGGAGCAGGTTGGTGAATCTCATTTTTTTCCCTTGATAAAAAATATCCTCTCCTGCCAGGTGCAGGAGAGGACGAAAGTATACTGCAATTTGGGGGTGCTTAGTTTTTGGCGGTTACTTCCAGAAACTGGGTTAAGGCTTCGCGTAACATGCGTTCCGGCAGGGCGCCGACCTGGCGGTGAACAATTTTGCCGCCAGCGATGAAGAGCATGGTGGGGATGCCCTGAATGCCATATTGCATTGCCCATTGCGGGTTGTCGTCGGTGTTTACTTTGGCAATGAGCACTTTTCCGGCGTATTCTTTTGCCAGCTTATCCAGGGTGGGGGCGACCATTTTGCAGGGTCCGCACCAGGGTGCCCAAAAATCTACAATGACGGGCAGTTCGGCTTGCAAGACGGTTTTTTCAAAGGCGGCATCGGTAACATGAACGGGGGTGTCAATCATTTTATTTTTTCCTTGTGAGATGATTCGTAAATAGATTGTGTTTGGATACACAAAGGCGGAAAAAGTTGCAACGGGCTTAGGCGCTTTCGCCGGGTGGCAGAATGCGATAGCTGGTGCGGATGGGTCCGGCTTTGGCGAGGGTTGCCCCAACCGAGCAGTATTTTTCCTCGGAAAGGTGAATGGCTTGTTCCACGTCTTTTGCCACAAGCCCTTCTCCCCACAAAATGTATTCCATTTCAAACTCGTAGTAAAAGTAGGGATACTCGGTAAGGCGCTGCTTGCCTCGCACTTTTACGTCAAACGCGGTGGGGTATTGGCGTTTTTTGTTGAGGATGCTCAACACATCCACCATTGTGCAGCCTGCCATGCCTGCCAGGGGCATTTCGGTGGGGGTGATGCCGGGCTTGTCGTTGGGCGCTCCGCCTTTGCCCATCATCACGGTTACGGCGCCGCTTTCGCTTTTGGCAATGTAGCCGTTTTCGCCGTCCCAGGATACCAATAATTCTTTCCATTTGAAGGCGGGTTTTTCTTCGCTCATGGGTTGCTCCTTGTTAAGGTGTTGATTTTTGGGGTAAAAACGGCGAGAGTATAACATACCCGCCGCCTGCCTCGCGCCGGGCGGCAGGGGCGTGCGTGATATAATCCGCGCCGCTATGGCAAACTTCCTTAACCAATGGCGAGATGGTCTCGCCCGAACCAGTAAAAGCGCCTTTGGCAGGCTTGCCTCCCTTTTGGGCGCAACCCAAATTACCCCAGATACCTGGGAGGAGTTGGAAACCCTTCTCGTGCAGGCGGATGTGGGGCTGGAAACCACCCAACTGGCGCTGGATTCCCTCCGCGCCGAGGTGCGCCGTAAAGGGCTGACCAATACCGAAGAACTGTACAGCGCTCTTCGGCAGGAACTCCGCGCCCGCCTTTCCAAACCCGTCAAAGTGGATTTTGACCAAAGCCCCGTTGTTTTGCTCATGGTGGGCGTAAACGGCTCTGGCAAAACCACAACGACCGCCAAACTCGGTCAGCGTTGGACAAAGCAGGGCAAAAAGGTCCTCTTCGGCGCGGCGGATACTTTTCGGGCGGCGGCGGTGGACCAGCTGCAGGTTTGGGGCGACCGCCTGGGCGTGGAGGTTATCTCCGGCGCGCCAGAGTCGGACCCCGGCGCGGTGGCTTTTCAGGCGGTTCAATCCGGGGTCGCCAAACAGGCAGATATTATCGTGATTGATACCGCCGGTCGTTTGCACACCCGTTTTAACCTGATGGAAGAACTGAAGAAGGTTTACCGGGTGGTGGGCAAAGCCCTGCCCGGCGCGCCGCACGCTGTTTGGCTGGTGTTGGATGCGACAACCGGGCAGAATGCCCTGCAACAGGCAAAAGCCTTTAAGGAAGCGGTGCAAATTAGCGGAGTCATCCTCACCAAGTTAGATTCTTCGGCACGCGGCGGCATGGCTTTTGCCATTCAACGCGCTCTCAATGTTCCCATCCTTTTTGCGGGGCTGGGAGAAAAACCCGAAGACCTCATCCCCTTTGACCCGGATGCCTTCATCGAAGGTATATTGGGCGCATAACACAACCAAGTTGGGAGAATACCATGCAAGACCTGATAGACCGCCTGCAACAATTGGGGGAACAAACCGAGCAACTTTTGGAGCGTCTTTGACTTACCCTCCAAAGAACATCAACTGACCGAACTGGAAAACCAAATGCACGCGCCGGATTTTTGGAACGACCCGCAAACGGCGCAAAAGGCGAGTAAAACCGCCGCCTCGCTCCGCGCAGAGTTGGATGACTGGCGCGGTTTTTCGCGCCGAGTGCAAGAGGCGGGCGAGTTGGCTGCCCTGATGGACGAAAGCCTGCGCGAAGAACTGACCGCCGAAGTAAACGCCATTGCCGCCGAGGTGGAAAAGCGCTCTTTCGCCGCCCTGCTCTCCGGCGCACACGATTCTGGTAACGCCTTGCTCGCCATCCATGCCGGGGCAGGCGGAACAGATAGCCAGGACTGGGCGGAAATGTTGGAGCGCATGTACCTGCGCTGGGCAGAACAACGCGGTTTTGAAACCGAAATTTTAGACCGCACCGCCGGGGAGGAAGCCGGGCTAAAAAGCGTCACCATTGCGATTAACGGCAACTACGCCTATGGCTACCTGCGCTCCGAAAAGGGCGTTCACCGCCTGGTGCGCCTTTCCCCCTTCGACGCCGCCCACCGCCGACATACATCCTTTGCGCTGATAGAAATTCTGCCCCAGGTGGCAACCGATAGCCAGGAAGTGAACCTGAACCTGGCGGACGTGGAGATTGAAGTTTACCGCTCCTCCGGCGCAGGGGGTCAGAATGTGCAAAAGAACGCCACCGCCGTCCGGGTGAGACACCTGCCCACCGGCATTGTCGTCACCTGCCAAAATGAGCGCTCCCAAACCCAAAACCGCGAATTTGCCCTGGGCGTACTCCGCGCCCGCTTATTACAACTTCAGCAAGCCCAACAAGAAGCCGAAATTGCCATCCTGCGCGGCGATTACACCAAAGCCGAATGGGGCAGCCAAATTCGCTCTTACGTTTTGCACCCCTATCAGATGGTCAAAGACCACCGCACCGGGTTCGAGGTCGGCAACGCTCAATCGGTTTTAGAGGGAGACCTGGACGATTTAATGGAATCCTGGCTCCGGGAGGGAAACGCAGCATGAAACCCTGGAAAACCCTTCAGCGTGAAACGGTTCTCCACTTCAACCGTTACCTCGCAGTCGAGCGGCACACCGTTCAACTGCCAGACGGACAGGTGATAGAAAACTGGCCCTGGGTCATTGTGCCGCCCTTTGTGGACGTTTTGCTCATCATGGAAGATGGGCGCGCCCTTTGCCTGCGCCAATACAAATACGGCGTGGGGCAGGTCTCCCTCTCCACCATGGGCGGCATGATAGACCCCGGAGAAACCCCAGAGCAAGCCGCCCGCCGCGAGATGCTGGAAGAAACCGGCTGCGAAGCCGCCCAACTCGTCCCTTTGGGTAAATATGCCGTAGATGCCAACCGGGGCGCAGGCGAAGCCCATCTCTTTTTGGCATTGGGGGCAAGGCAGGTACAGCCCCCCAACTCTGGAGATTTGGAAGAGCAGGAAATTGTCTTTCTTAGCCTGGAAGAACTGCGCGATTCCCTCCTGCGCGGTGAATTTCGCATGACCTCCTGGTCTGCCACCGTTGGTTTGGCGTTGGCGTACCTTCAGGCTCATCGTTAAAAAAGTCGCCCTCCCCCATTGGGGGAGGGCGACTGGTCTCGTAAAAACAAACTTACGGGTAGGTCGCCGGGGTGAGCGAAGGCGTTTGGGTTGGCTCCGGCGTGGAGGTGGCGGTAGAGCTGGAAGTCGGCACGGGGGTATAGGTGGAACCGGCAATGGTCACGCCTACCGTAAACTGACTGCCGAACAACTCCCCGGCGTTGGTGGCGAGCCGCCAATAACCGGTGTAAGAGCCAGGTTCGGAGGGGGCGGTGAAAGTCAGCGTAAAGGTCAGCGAACTGCCGGGTTTAATCGTTCCGCTGCGTAGTTTGGTCGTATCTGCGCCCATCAAATCCCCGCCGATGTACACAAATTTGAAGTCCTCTTTCCATTCGCAGGTTCCGGTGTTCTTAATCGTCCAACTTTTGGTAAAGGTTTTTCCGGCGGTTACGCTACCGGTGGACGTTTCGGAAACGAAGGAGGAGTTTTGGCAGCCGACCGCGCCGTAGGCCGGCGTAGCGGTCACTGTGCCGGTTCCGGGCGTACCGGGCGTGCCGTTGACTGCAATCTGCACATAAAACCGCTCACCAAAGTTCTGACCGGCATCGGTGGCAATTTGCCAGTAACCTACATAGGTTTTGGCAGCGGAAGGGGCGGTCAGCGTCACCGAGACATCCACCGTAGCCCCCACCTCCACCGCCGCCGGAAGGGTGGCGGCGGTGCCGCTCATCTGGTCGCCGCTAAGGAAAACAATCTTGTACCCGGTCGTCCAGGCGCAAGAGCCGGCATTTTTAATCCGCCAGGTTTTGGTAAAGGTCGCGCCAGAGGAGAAAGCCTGCCCATCTGGCACGGTCACATCCGCCACATAAGCGGAATTGTTGCAACCTACCGCGCCGCTCACCCCGCCCAAGCTCCCGCCGCCGGAAGGCAGCGCAGAAGCCCCGCTGGTGGGGCTGGGCTGTGGCGAAGCCGGAGTCGCCGTCAGGGTTATAGTCGGCGAGGGGGTGAGGGAGGCGCTGGGCTTTGCCTGCGCCGTTTGCGAAAACTGCGCCGAAACCGTCTCGGCGGCGGCAGTGTGTACTGCTGCCAAGCCCTCTGGGGTGGCGGTTGCTTCGGCGCTGGATGCTCCGCAAGCCCCCACCAACAACCCCAACAGGGTGAATAAAGTGAGTATTCCGTACATTTTTTGGGTTTTCATATCCGAATCCTTTCAGCCTGCTGATATAACACATCGCCTCCCTTTGTGCATAGCCCGCCGCCA
>DYNS01000241.1 GCA_020720965.1 Anaerolinea sp.
CCGCCAATATACTTTCGCGCCAGGTCTTCTGGCACGGGCTTAAATTCCACTGCGCCCGCAGAAAGGTCAATCCAAGCCAGTTTGTTAGCATAACCGCCAAGTTCCATTTTCGCATTCTCCTTTTTTGTTTGGTGAGTATGAATCAAGTTAAACAGTAGCACCCGGCGGGGGGAGGGTCAAGAATTAAGGAAATCCTTAAAGCCAGTTTGACAAACTCGCCCCAAAGAACTGCCCAAAAAACTGGTAAACTCCCCCAGCCACTTCCCACTTGCCACTTGCCACTTGCCACATCCCACTTCCCACATCCCACATCCCACTTCCTTATGAAACAACTCCTCCAAAACCTGCGTGATGGCAAAACCATCGTCAAAGAAGTCCCCGTCCCCAGCCCCCGCCCCGGCATGGCGCTCGTCAAAGTCTCCGCCTCCCTCGTCTCCGCCGGAACCGAGCGCATGGTGGTGGAATTTGCAGAGAAAAGCCTGCTCGGCAAAGCCCGCTCCCGCCCCGACCTGGTGCGCCAGGTTTGGGACAAAGTGCAAAGGGAGGGCATCCTGCCCACCCTGCAAGCCACCTTCAACCGATTAGACAGCCCCATGCCCCTCGGCTACTCCTCCGCCGGAACCATCCTCGGCTTGGGAGCAGGCATGGAAGGCTTTCAACTTGGTCAGCGGGTTGCCTGTGCGGGCGGCGGCTACGCCGTCCACGCGGAATACAACCTCATCCCGCGCAACCTCCTCACCCCCCTTCCCCCCCAGGTTAATTTCGACTCCGCCGCCTTCACCACCCTCGGCGCCATTGCCCTGCACGGCTTCCGCCTGGCAGAACCGCAACTCGGCGAAAATGTCGCCGTCATTGGGCTGGGCTTGCTGGGGCTTATGACCATTCAGATGGCGGCTGCGGCCGGGTGCCGCGTTTGGGGCATGGATACCAACCCTCAGCGGGTTGCCCTCGCCGAACAATTCGGCATACAAGCCTGCCTCCGCCAAAATGCCGAAGACTCCGCCCAGGCATTCACCGCCCATCGCGGCTTCGACAGCGTCATCATCTGCGCCGACACCCCCTCCACCGACCCGGTGCAACTGGCAGGCAGCATCGCCCGCGACCGGGCGCGGATTGTGGCAACCGGCGCAGTGGGGTTAACCTTCCCCCGCAAAATTTACTACGAAAAGGAACTCTCCTTCATCAACTCGCGCTCCTACGGACCAGGGCGCTACGACCCCGCCTACGAAGAAAACGGACGTGACTACCCCCTCGGCTACGTCCGCTGGACGGAGGGACGCAACTTTGAAGCCGTTGTATCCCTGCTGGCAAGCGGCAAACTACAGGTAGAACCGCTCATCACCCACCGTTTCCCCATCCCTCAAGCCGCCCAAGCCTACGAAGTCATCACCGGGAAGAACAAAGAACCCTTTTTGGGCGTTCTGCTCACCTACCCATCCGCCGAAGCGCAAGATGCGGGCAAAAAACTCTCCCTCTCACCCGCTGTTTCCCCAACCGGCGAATCTTCGCCGGGCGCTGCCACCCTAACCCTGGGCGTACTCGGTGCAGGGCTATACGCCAACGCCACCCTGCTGCCCGCCCTGCGGCGGATAAAAGCCGCCCAACCCGTTGGCATTGCCTCCTCCGGCGGGCTGCACGCCGAACACTCCGGCAGAAAATTCGGCTTCCGCTACGCCTGCTCGGAAGAAGACCAGATTTTGCAAGACCCGCACATCAACACCATCCTCATCCTCACCCGCCACGATAGTCACGCCGAACTGGTCATCCGGGCGCTTCAGGCTGGCAAGCATGTATTTGTGGAGAAGCCGCTGGCATTGAACAGTGAGCAGCTATCCGCCATCCGCGAGCAGTTAGAAAGAACAGGCGACGGGTTGCTGATGACCGGTTTCAATCGCCGCTTTGCCCCCCTGGCACAGGAGATGAAAGCCTTTTTTGCTCACCGCACCGAGCCGCTTCACCTGCACTACCGCATCAACGCCGGATATTTACCCCTCAACCATTGGACTCAAGACCCGCAACAAGGTGGTGGGCGCATCATTGGGGAGGGCTGCCACTTTGTAGATTTTCTCACCTACCTCACCGGTGCGCTACCGGTCAGCGTCCGCGCCCAGGCATTGCCAGACGGGGGCAAATACCGCGAAGATAACGTCAGCCTCACCCTCACCTTTGCGGATGGCTCGCTGGGTGTAATAGATTACCTCGCCAATGGAGATAAATCGTCCCCCAAGGAGCGGGTGGAAGTCTTTGGCGGCGGCGCCATTGCGGCGTTGGACGATTTTAGAGGGTTGGAAACGACCCGAAACGGAAAAAGGAACAGCCTGCGGCGCATGGGGCAGGATAAAGGTCACTTTAACGAGATGCAGGCTCTCGTCCGCGCCGTTGCCGAGGGGCAGCCGCCCATCCCCTACCCGCAGATGTTCGCCGTCACCCAAGCCACCTTTGCCGCAGTCGAATCTCTGCGCCGGGGCGGGGAGGCGGTGAACCTATGATACTCATCCTGAAATTAGGCGATACCCTGCCCGACCTGATAGAACGGCGCGGCGATTTTGAAGCCTGGTTCCTTGCCGGGTTGGGTGCGCCCGCCCAGGTTTTAGACCCCCGCACCGGGGCGGATTTTCCTGCTCTGGCGGAGGTATCTGGAATTATCATCACGGGCTCGCACAGCATGGTGACAGAGCGCCTGCCCTGGAGCGAGCGCAGCGCCGCCTGGGTTAGAAGCGCCGTAGAGGCAGGCATTCCCACCCTGGGAGTCTGCTATGGGCATCAACTGCTGGCGCACGCTTTTGGCGGGCGGGTGGGCAATAACCCCAACGGTACACAAAAAGGCACAACCGAGGTTGAACTTACTCTCGCCGGGCGGGAAGACCCCCTGTTGGGCAGGCTGGGCGCGGAGCGGTTCGCCGCGCAGGTCAGCCACACGCAATCGGTTTTGGAACTGCCGCCAGGGGCGGTACGCCTGGCTGGGGATGGCTGGGATGAAAACCAGGCGTTTCGGTTGGGCAACAACGCATGGGGGGTGCAGTTTCACCCGGAAATAGATGCCGACATCCTCCGCGCTTACGTCCGCGCCGAGGCGGAAAACCTGAAAGCGCAGGGGCAAGACCCGGAGAAAATTCTGGCGCAGGTGCGAGAAACCCCGGTTGCCGCCCGTCTCCTCTCCCGCTTCGCCGCGCTGACGGTCGCTTGTTATAATCAATCATGAGGTGATGTGATGGAACAAATCATTATTCGCGTGAATGACCACAAAAAAGCCAATACCCTGCTCAAATTCCTTAAGACGCTGGACTATGTGGACGAAATTGTACGTGCCAACCTGCCTTCGGTCAGCGAAACCGAACCCGCCAGCGAAGCCAAGTTCTTTGACTTGGCTGGTATTTGGACCGGGCGTGAAATATCTCAAGAAGACCTCCGCAAGCAGGCCTGGCAAAGAATCCCATGATACTTTGCGATACCAATATTCTGATTGAACTTTTTAGAGACAATCGGGCTGTTAGGGATGAGTTACAAAAAATTGGTTTGGATAACCTGGCAGTTAGCGTTGTAACAACCGCAGAAATTTACTACGGCGCAAGAGATAAAACGGAATTGGCAAAAATCAAAAAAAGGCTGTCTCTGCTACATACCAGGCATCCAACTACATATCCCAGATTAAGAACCTTTAGCGCCCAACACAGCCCCTTGTCCTGATGTTGGGCGCTCCTCGTGTTTGACTTATTCCCCCCAGCCGCTGGCTTCAAAATATTCCTGCAAAAAGGCGGCACGCTCTTCGGGGGTCATGGGGCGGGGCTTGGAATAGTCTTCCAGCATGGCGGTCAGCAATTCCGCGCCGAGATATTTGCCATCGTAAAAAACATGGCGGTCCAAAAACTCGCGGCGGGTGTTGGTCGTGCGGATGCCGCTGCTGGGATTGTCGTAGCCCATCTGGTCGAAAAACAAATTTCCTAAACCGTAGTGAATAAAGGAATCGTTGTAAAACTCCATCGCCTGGGCGTAATGCGCCTGCGAACCGCTGACAATGGTCGCCCCGGCATCCGCCATTTGCCGAAAATCGGTCACTTGCCAGGGGCGGGGGTCGGAACTGTAATACTCAAAATATTGAAACGTGGCAATGACAATATACCCTTGCGCCTTCAGGCGGGCAATTTCCTCGGTCATCCACTCATAACCGCTGCCTTCGCCATCGGTTTGGGCAACCCAATCCTTGCCGCAGGGCGCTGCGCCGGGCCAATCGTCCGGGCGCGCCCAGGCAAAGGTAGGACCCGCCGGGTTGCAGCCCACAAAAGCAAACTTCATGCCGTTTTTCTCCAACAGGGCGGGGCTTTGCGCGTCTGCCAGGTTGGCGCCGCCGCCATAATAGGGCAGGTT
Source organism: Anaerolinea sp. (assembly GCA_020720965.1). Classification (GTDB taxonomy): domain Bacteria; phylum Chloroflexota; class Anaerolineae; order Anaerolineales; family Villigracilaceae; genus UBA5195. The sequence continues at coordinate 4,366 of DYNS01000241.1, forward strand.
GCGGGCGTTATACATCTCCAACGTGTTCAAAGTGGCTTCCTTGCCCCAATCCTGAAAGTGATTACCGGTCAGTTCAATCACATCCGCGCCAACATATTCCAAAAGTTCCACATATTTGGGGTCGGAGCAGAAGATGAGGCGGGTTTGGTTGGCTTTGGGGGGCGGGCAGCCCTCCGCAAAGGGGATTTCGTTGGAAATGTGAGCAATATCGGCATCCAGCAGCCAATTGCGAATATCTCTGGCGGGGTAGGTATTGCCGTTTTCTTCCATCTTCACCGCCGTAGCGCGAACCAGGGCGGTCACGCCGGTCATCACCACTGTCACTAATTTTTGGGGGTCGCGGTTGGTGACGGGCAAGGGCTGGCTTTCGCCTTGCAAGGCAAAACGCACCCGCAAGGGGTAGGCAGAAGCGTCAAAATCTTTTCGCAGGGGGGATTGCCCGCTTACTTCCAATACTTTTTGGTTGGGGAGGATTTGCTCGAAAGGAACAATCGCCCAGGCAGACCGATTCTGCCAAAGGGCATCTGCCACCATCTCTGGGGGAAGGATTCCCAAACCTGG
>DYNS01000563.1 GCA_020720965.1 Anaerolinea sp.
GGGGCTGGCTGCCGGTTGAGGGGTGAACGAGGCAGGCGGCGGGGAGGTGGGTTTTGCCGGGGCAGGCAGACTGCACCCGGCAAGCAGGAGAACGAAGAGGGGAAGGAGAATCCGCTTCCCTTTCATCGGTTAGCGCTCTTCAATGGTGATGCTTTGAATGACATCGCCCGTGAAGTTGGGCATTTGTTGGGGGTCGCGGGGGGTAATGGCTTCCACCACTTCCATGCCGCTGATGACCTGCCCGAAGATGGTGTAACCGCCGTTGAGGAAGTCTTGCGCCCCGTAGGTGATGAAGAATTGGCTGCCGTTGGTATCTCGCCCGGCGTTTGCCATGGCGAGAACCCCGGCTTTGTCAAAGGTCAGGTCGCTATCTTCGTTGGGGAATTCGTAACCGGGACCGCCCATGCCGGTTCCGGTAGGGTCGCCGCCTTGTGCCATAAAACCGGGGATGACGCGGTGAAAGGTGACTCCGTTAAAGTAGCCTTCGCGGACGAGAAAGATGAAACTATTGACGGTGATGGGGGCTTTCTCCGGGTACAGTTGGGCGACAAACTGCCCACCGTTTTGCATGGTGAAGGTGGCAAAATATTCTTTTTCGGGGTCAATTGTCATGGGCGGCGGAGAATCGTACTGACGGGCTTGCGCCGGTTGGGCGGCAGGCTGGTCGGCTTGGGGTTGGGGGGCGGCAGGTTTGGGGGCGAACTGCCAAAAAAGCAGGGCGGCAATGACAAAGATGACGGCAATGGCGATAATTTGGACGAGGCGGGTCTGCTGCTGCTGAGCGCGGCGGGCGGCTTGTTTACGGGTTGGCATGGTTTCTCCATAAATGAAGTGGGGTGGGGGTAAGACGGCGGGTATTGTAAACCAAAACTATGCCGTTGACATTGCCCCCCACATCGGGTATCCTTGCCTGCGTCCGGGCAGGCCCGGCGCGGCAGGACTCACCGAACCTCGTCAGGTCCGAAAGGAAGCAGCGATAAGGGGACGTTCCTGGGTGCCGCCGATAACCTGCTCGGATATTTTATTTCCCCACCAAAGAGGATGGCATGAGTTCACTGCGTTGGCTGTTTTTTCTTTCTGCCATTGCCCTGGGCGCGGCGGCAGGCGTTTACTATGGTTGGGTCGTTAGCCCGGTGGAATATGTGGACACCACCCCCGCCACCCTGCGGGAAGATTACCGCGCCGACTACTGCCTGATGACCGCCGAACTCTACGCCGCCGAGCGCGCCCCCCAAGCCGCCGCCCGCCGACTGGCATCCCTGGGGGGCAGCCCCGTTCAAAGAGTGGCAGAAGCCCTGCTCTTTGCCCGCCAATATCATTACGCCCCAGCAGACATCGCCCTGCTGGAAGACCTCTCCCTGGGCTTGCAAGCCTGGCAGCCCCTC
>DYNS01000242.1 GCA_020720965.1 Anaerolinea sp.
CTCCTTTCCACGAGAGTGTGTTGGAACCGACCAGAGCGGGCGACCTGACTTGGGTAGTGTCACGTTTGAAACGTGACCTACGCCTCACAGTTGCGGGACAGCGCCGGATTTTCACCGGCTTCGCCGCTTTGGATCGTATTAATTTGAAAAAGTATTGTATGGCAGGCGAGAAGGGGCGTCAAGTGACTTCCTTCCGCAACTTTACGCGGAGCGGCGCATTTCTTTTGCAAAATTTGCAGTGCGCACAATCTTTTTGATCTGCCAATAAAAGACAATGGCGCGTAACGGATAGAGCAGATACCAGTATAAAAACCCTGGCAGCCCACGCGGGGCGAAGAAAACGGTTTGAATCAGGCGGGTCGAATCGGCGTTTTGGGTGACGCGCCACTCGATCCACGCTTGCCCGCCAATTTGGTTTTTTATGCGGACAAGAACGCGCTCATTTTCTTCGCGGACTTCAACTTTCCAATTGGTTTTTTGGGAAAAATTTCCAATTGCCTGAAATATCTGTTCCACTGTGGTATTGACCTGCGCTTGGCGGTGATGAACAAAAAAGCCTTCGTGTTTAATGGTTTTAACCATTTGCCCATCATCACCCCAGACCCGCTCAACATGCAATGGCGAAAGTTCATCCAGCGCCATGCGTGCCGCCTGGTCAAAGTCAATCAAATGCACTTCGGGGAAAACCCGCAGGGCGTCGGGATGTTTGACCACGCTGTCCGCCGACAACCCGCCGATGAGGGCATAGGCAATCGGGCGCGGAACGGGGGTCATCACCCCGACGCCAAACGCCATCAGCCAGAGCGGAACATAGGGCAGGAGAATCATGCTGCGGCGGAGTCCGCGCGCGCGGGCATATTTCAACATGAGGTCTTTGTAGTAGGTAACTTCGGGACCGCCAATTTCAAAAACTGCGCCGCGCCCGTTTGGGTTTTCCAACGCGGCAAGCAGGTAATCAATCACATTTTGGGCGGCAATCGGCTGGGATTTGTTGTTGAGCCACATCGGACCTGGGACGATGGGAAACGCCTCGGTGGTGAAGCGGATCATTTCAAAAGAGATGCTGCCCGAACCGGCAATGACCCCCGCGCGAAATTCGGTTACGGGAACTTTGCCCTGCCTCAAAACTACGCCCGTCTCGATCCGTGATCGCATGTGCGGGGCGATGTGCTGTTCGGGGTCGGCAAGCCCGCCGAGGTAGATAATGTGCCTGACGCCCGCGCGCTCTGCTGCCAGGGCAAAGTTGCGCGCGCCTTCCAGCTCACGCTCGGTGTAGCCGCGCCCGCTGGACATGTTGTGGATCAGGTAATAGGCGGTTTCCACGCCCATCAGCGCGGGCGCAAGACTTGCCAAATTCATCACATCGCCAGCCACAACCTCCACATGACGAAACCAACTGCGGCAGGCAAGCCGCTGCGGGTCACGCACCAGGGCGCGGATTTGATATTTTGAGTTTAATAATCGGGGAATGAGTCGGCTGGCAATGTAACCGGTAGCGCCTGTAACGAGGATGAGATTTTGCATAATTCACCAATAAATAAAAGTTATCTCAAATATGTCATGCCAAGCCGCGCTGCGGCGAAGCATCTCTGTTGTAAGGTGACGCGATTTTTGGTCTACTGCGCCTGCCCCAAAACGCGCGCGCGCGAAGCAAGGCGATGAGTGAGTCCGTCAAAGATAAATCTGTGGAAGGGCCACATGGCGTACCAATAAAGAAAGCCGGGCAGACCAAACGGCTCGAAGTAGGCGCAAACCGTGAAGAGGGTTTTACCGTCAGACTGCGGCTCCGAAATAAATTCAAGCCAGGCTTTGCCCGGCACTTTCATTTCGGCGCGCAGGCGCATCAGGTGGTTTTGCTCAACCAGTTCCACCCGCCAAAAGTCAAGCGATTCGCCGGTGTGAATTTCATCGGGATGCCGCCGCCCGCGCCGCAGCCCCACGCCGCCAATGGCTTTATCCATCCAGCCGCGCAGCGCCCAAGACCAATCCATGTACATCCAGCCGCGCTCACCGCCAATGCCGGTGTAGGCGCGAAAGACCGTCTCGGCGGGCAGGTCAAGCAGGGTCTGACGCCGCTCAACGTACATGCCATCTTCCACTGTAAAAACATACGGTTTTACATCGCCCTGGGCAGTGACCAGCGCGTCCATCCAACTGGTTTCCACGTTGTCGCGCTGAATTTTATTTAACGCAAAGTGGGCGGCGGTTTGAAAGTCAAGCGGTTCAATTTGGGGGAAGAGTTTATGCGCCGTTTCATCGCGGACAATCAGGCTGGCGCGCAAGCCTTCGATCAGCGGCGCAACGACCCGCCAGTGAACAGGTGTGACCATGTGAACCCAGTACGCCGAAAGGCGTACTGCATAAAAGGGCAGGCGAATTAGGCGGCGCTTAAAGCCGCGCTCTTTTGCATACTCCAGCAGCATGTCGGCGTAGGTCAGGCGGGTGGGTCCGCCAATTTCAATCACACGCCCAATACTTTCGGGCGAATCGAGCGCCGCCACCAGGTAGGAAAGTACGTCTCGAATGGCAATGGGCTGCGCTTCGGAAAAGAACCAGGCAGGGCAGGCGAGAACAGGCTGGCGCTCGGTTAAATGGCGAACCATCTCAAATAGCGCCGAACCAGAGCCAACGATCATGCCGGCGCGGAACTCCGTAACCGGCACAGGGCTGTGGCGCAGCCAATATCCTGTTTCGTGACGCGCCCGCAAGTAAGGTGAAAGGTTGGCGGCGGGATCAACCAGTTCGCCCAGATAAAGAATGCGGGCAATGCCCGCCGCTTCTGCGGCAGAGGCAAAGTTCCGCGCTACTGCCAAATCGCGCTCGGCAGTCATTCTACCGCCCTGCATTCCGTGAATGAGATAGTAGGCAGCCGAGACGCCCTGCATGGCGTGAATTAACGCCAGCACGTCAAGCGCATCAGCACAGACCACTTCAACCTGTTTCAGCCAGGGGCGTCCCTGCAAACGGGCGGGGTCGCGCACCAGGCAGCGCACACGGTAGCCGGCTTCCAGCAGTTTGGGTACCAGCCGTCCGCCGACATAGCCCGTTGCGCCCGTGACGAGGATAAGATTACTTGCGGTCATGGCGGTTTGACTCCCTTGGGCTGGGCTGCCCTATTTCAACTGGTTGTACATTTGATCGTAAATTCCTGGCGCGGCGGCGAGAATGGATTGCGGCGCGGAGATGTAATCTGGGCTGCCGTCTATGGCGGTCACGCGCGCGCCGGCTTCTTCGGCAATTAAGCCGCAGGCGGCAATATCCCAGGGTCTGAGGGTTAATTCCCAAAAGGCGTCAAAACGTCCGGCGGCAACATAACAACCATCGAGGGCGGCAGAGCCAATACGGCGCACGCCCTGCGTGGTTTTCGCCAGTTTTTCAAAGTTGCGAAAGTTATCCAGTTTTGTATTCCAGGTGTCGTAGGGGAAACCCGTCACCAGCAGGCTTTTTTGCAGTTCTGTGGTTTTAGATGCAAAAATGGGTTTGCCATTGAGGGTTGCGCCCTTGCCGCGCTCAGCGCTGAAGAGTTCGTTGCGCATGGGGTCGTAGACTGCGCCGAGGAGAACCACGCCCTGAAAGGCATAGGCGATGGAAACGCTAAAAAGAGGGATGTGGTGCGAGTAATTAACCGTCCCGTCCAGCGGGTCAATGTACCAAAGCCCCTCATTGACTCCCTGAATGGAGCCGCTTTCTTCTGCCAGAATATGGCTCTGCGGAAAGTGCGTTTGAATTTCCTTTAATAAATAGGCTTCAGAGGCGTGGTCAATTTCGGTGACAAGGTCAATGACGCCCTTGTAACTAATTTGATGTTCCTTGCTGTACCCTTCACGCAGGATGTCGCCTGCGGCGAGCGCCAGTCTTTCAAGATCGGGAAGAGTTGGGTTCATAATTTTCCATTCCAAATGCGGCGTCCGAGAGCAGAGAGCGCAAATTCCACTGCCAGCGCGGCTGTTTTATTTTGCCCATCGAGGATGGGGTTAACTTCAACCAGGTCCATGCCAATGAGTTTGCGCGTTTCGGCAATCATTTCACAGGCGAGATGCGCCTCGCGCTGGGTGAGACCGGCGGGAACAGGCGTGCCGACCCCTGGGGCATGGTCTGGGTCGAGGGAGTCCATGTCGAGGGAGAGGTAAATTCCATCTGTGTTGCGGCTGACGCGCTCGATGGCTTTTTCGATGACCGCCACCATGCCGTAACGATCCACTTGCTCCATGCCCATGACCAGCGCGCCGGTTTTTTGCAGGTTTGCCTTTTCGCCGCTGTCTACGTCCCGCGCGCCAACAATGGCAATGTTTGCGGGGTCAATCACGGGTACGGCTTCATCCCATAATTGCACCAGTCGTTTGTCGCCCAAGCCGGCAAGCAAGGCAAGCGACATGCCGTGAATGTTGCCGCTGGGCGTGGTTTCGGCGGTGTTGAAATCGGGGTGTGCGTCAATCCAGATCACGCCGATTTTTTTGACCCGCGCTGCGCCGCGTACAGAGCCAATGGACAGGCTGTGATCTCCGCCCAGCACCAGCGGAAAATGCCCCGCCTGCACCGAGGTTGCAACCGCGCCCGCAATGCGGCGCGACATGGGTTCGATACAGTCAATATATTTCATTTTGAGGTCGGTGATTTTGCACATTTCGGCAATTGCCACTTCCACGTTGCCCAGGTCTTGAACTGTGCAGCCCAGTTCTTGCAGTTTTTTTTGCAGGTGAGCATAGCGAATGGCGCTGGGTCCCATGTCTACACCGCGCCGATCTGCGCCGAGGTCTATCGGCACACCGATAATATCTATTTGCATGTTTGTCTCCCAAGATTGAGTTTCGTTTTTGCAGATTATGCCGTTCGATAATACCCCACATCCACCGAGTAGACCGTGATTGTTCCACAAATGGTAAAGGCGTGGTTAAATGGGCTGCGGGACAGTC
>DYNS01000243.1 GCA_020720965.1 Anaerolinea sp.
GGGGCGCCGCTTAATCGGACGACTGCCGCATCAATTCCATCCGCCGAGGTGCCGGACATAAGACCGATGACTATCATGGTTTACCGTCATTTCCTTTTTTGTTCGTAGTCTTCAAACAGCGCACAAATTACGTTCCGGGCTTGGTCGGCTTTGTCTTTGTCGCTAGCGCTGTATTTTTCCAACAGCAGCAAGGCTTTCCACAAAGCCCAACCGCGAGCGCGTGCCCAAGTTTCGTAATCTTGCGCCAGGGTTGCCATAAATGCTTCCCGGCTTGACCCCGAAAAAAACGTCCACGCCATAGTCAAATCGCAGGCAGGGTCACCAATTCCCATACAACCAAAATCTATTACTGCACTCAGTTTGCCTTCACGCGCCAGCAAGTTGCTGGCAACGACATCACCATGAACCCACACAGGCTGACCGTGCCAGGCTGCGCCGAGGGCAGCTTCCCAGATTTTCGCGGCGACCCCTGTGTCAATTTTGTCATGCAGGGTAATGAGTAAATCCCTGGTTTCTGCATCGTACACGGTTAACGAGCCGCCGCGAAAAAAATTATGTTTACCGGGCGGCGGTCCCCCGACAGAGTCGATTTTTTGAAAAGCAACAAGGAAGCGCCCCAGCGCGATTGCCAGTTCTTCCTTGTTCATCACGTTCCTGGCTGTGACCGGATTGCCATCAATCCAGCGGTAAATGGACCATTGCCAGGGATACTTTTTAGCCGGTTTGCCTTTTGCCAGTGGAATAGGGATGGGCAGAGGCAAGAGTGGCGCAAAGATTGGCAGCCAGTGTTGCTCTTTTTCAACCTGGTCGGCATACCGTTCTGCGCTAGGAAGCCGAATGCTCATTTCTTTGCCGAGGTGAAACGTCCTGTTATCCCATCCGCCAAACTCAACCGGGGAAACGGGCAAATTCTCCCAATGTGGAAATTGTTCGGCAATTAATTGTCGCGCTAACTCTTCATCTATTCTGAGCATTGGAAATATCACCTGCGAAAAAATTCTTCATTCAGGACGGGGGCTTCAGCCTGCGTCCACACTTTCCACAATGGCGCGGTGAATACGCAGGCGCAGGTCGGCGATGCCGCGCCCTTGCCGCCCGCCGTACACATCGTTGGTGAGGAAGGCAACTACCAGTTGGCGCGGAGGGTCTATCCAGAGGCAGGTTCCGGTAAAGCCGGTGTGCCCATAGGTTTGGAGGCTAAAGGGGTTGCTGCTGGCTTCGGGGTCGGGGCTCCAGAGCGCAAAGCCGATTCCGCGCCGCACAGAGTCGAATTCGGCTTGCAGGCGGGTCATTTCTGCAATGGTTTCCGGTTTTAAGAGCGAAATATCCAGAAAACTTTGCCCAAAAGCGGCAACTTCCCGCGCAGTGGAAAATAACCCGGCATGACCGGATACGCCGCCCAAGCGCCAGGCGTTTTCGTCATGCACCTCGCCGCAGATGCGCCGCCCGCGCCAGGTACAAAATTCGGTAGGGGCGATGTTGGAGGAGGAATGTGTTTGGGAGGTGGGCAGGTAACGAGTGGATTCCAACCCCAGAGGGCGGGTGACGCGCCGATAGATTGCCTCGTCCAACGGTTCACCCGTCAGCCTTTGCACCGCCAACCCAAGCAGAATCAAGCCGACATCGCTGTACACAATCCGCTCGTTGGGCAGGTAAGAGAAGAAAGTCTCCAGTGCCATGCGGTAAGCGGAGGCGGCATCCGGCTGGTCTTTGAAGGGTCGCCAGGCGGGTAAACCGGAGGTATGGGTGAGTAGTTGGCGGAAGGTGATGAGGGAGGCATTGACATCCCTCGCCCCTTCCCCCTCCCCAGCAGGTCGAGGGGGGAGGCTGATAAACTTGCCCCAGTCCAAGGGGTTTTCGTAAGGCTGAAGGGGACGGATTCCGCTAAATTCTGGCAACACCGCGCTGACGGGGTCATCCAGACGGATGAGATTCTGCTCCACGAGGGTCATAAAAGCAGCGGTGACGTACAATTTGGTGACGGAGGCGAGGTCGAAGAGCGAGTCGGAGCGGGTGGGGTGGGTGTGGGTTTCCGGGTCCAACCAGCCGAGGGCGTGGTTGGCAATTTCCCTGCCGCGCAGGAGGACGATAATTTGCGCGGCGGGGGTTACAGTTCCGATGGCTTGGTTGAGGAGGGGAAGCATGGGTAGTGTCAGTGGGTAGTGCCAGTGGGTAGTTTTCTGTAACTGTCAGTTGACACTGTCAACTGACACTATCCACTACTTCATCATTCCCAAATATCGGTTGTAAATGCCAAAACCGAATTTGGCGTAGAGGGCGGTCAGGTCAGTCCAATCTATGACACAGCCGCGAATGCCCTGGGCGGCGAGGTGAGCGGCGGCAGAGTCGATGAGCAGGGCGCCGAGTCCTTTTCCGCGCACGGCTTTGGAAACGCCGAGGGGTCCCATCTGCCCCCAGGGGCGAGGCAGACGTTGCAGATAAAAGCGTTCCAGAGGGCGCTCGGAGGTTTCGTAGGTGGTGCGGCAGAAGCCCTGCACCTGCCCTTCCACGAGCAAGACGAGATAGTCGGAGAAGTTGCCGTTTTCGGCGAGAAATTGCTGGTATTCCGCATGCCAGCGACCGGGATATTCGCGCAGGAGGAAGTTATCGAGGGAGGGGGCAAGTTGGGGAGAGAGGGGCAAGACGGCAACAGATTCAACCTCGGCGGTTTGGCGTTGGTAGTTTTGCAGGTCGCGGGCGGTGTCGTATTGAAAGGGCTGTTCGGCAGAGAAGGTGTAACCATGCCGCAAAAAGAAAGCAGCATGGTGTTCTTCTTCCGGCTTGGGCGCGGGGATGAGCGGCAGGGGCAGACCGGGGGCAAAGGGTTTCAGGCTCGCGCCCAGCCGAATGCGCCGCACGTTTTGTTCCTTAAGCCAGTTTTCTGCCCAGGCGAGGAGACTGGAGCCAATGCCCTGGTGTTGATAGCGGGGATGCACCGCCAGGGCGCTGACCCACCCTAAAGAAGAGCCGGGCAGGCAGGCGGCGAGGGCAAAGCCTAGCATTTCTCCGCCGCGCAGGATTGCCCGCCCTTGCTGAATTTCTCCGGGGGCGGGCGCGGTGTTATAGCGGAAGAAGCGCTCGTTCATCGGGAATTCCGGCAGGGCGGCGTTCCAGACGTGAATGGCAGCAGGGTTTAGTTCAGCGTTTATCATTGGGCGCTCAACATCTGTTTCAGGATGGTTTCGCGGTAGGGCGGGTTCATGCCGTAAGTCAGCAGGATGGCGGCGGTGGAGGGCAAAAGGTCGGCTTCGTAAGGGTTGCGGTACAGGATGAAGATGGGTTTGGCGGGGGTTTCTGTCAGCTTTTGCGCCAAAACAAGCAGGTTAGGGTTGGCTTTCAGGTTGTAGAGGGGCAAAATGACGGCGCGTCCCTCCTGGGCGGCGTGCAGGATGTTGGCAATTTGCTCGCCGGTGGGGTTGGTATCGGTCTGAAAAATCGTTCCGCCCCAGGGGGTAAGCAGCCCGCGCAGGTTGGCGGGTTCCACAATCAGCCGAGATGCTTGGGCAGGGAGGGGCAGGCTGTGTTGAGGGTCGCGCAAGATGGTGATGGAGGAAAGGGCAAGGGCGCGGGATAAAGCGAGATTCGGCGCGGTTTGAACATATTCCGTTACCCTGGCAACCGGGAGCGGGGCGGGGTTCAGAATCTGGTAGGTTTGCTTCGCCTGCAAAATGCGCCGCACCGAATCATCCAACTGCTGCGAGGCAATTTTCCCCTCCCGCACGGCTTGCAACAGGTTGGCAAAGGCTTGGCGGTGCATGGGATGGTCGCGGTTGAAGAGTAACAGGTCGGCTCCGGCGGCGAGGGCAAGGGGAGCGCCGAGGGGGGGCGGGTAACCGTTGGCGGCGAGAGCGCCCATCTCCAGCGAGTCGGTGACGATAAGACCTTCATAGCCGAGTTCCTGACGCAGCAAACCGGTGAGGGCAGGACGGGAGAGGGTGGCGGGTAAGCCGGGAGTGGGGTCTATGGCAGGGAAGGTAACGTGGGCTGTCATAATCCCCGCAACCCCGGCGGCGATGGCAGCGCGGAAGGGCACGAGTTCGATTTCGTCCAGGCGGGCGCGGTTGTGCGGCACGAGGGGCAGGTCTATGTGCGAGTCTACGCTGGTGTCGCCGTGACCGGGGAAGTGTTTGCCAAATGCCAGCACGCCGTTTTCCTGCAAGCCCTGCAAGAAGGCAACACCGTACTGCGCCACTTCTTGCGGGTCGGCGCTAAAGGAGCGGATGCCGATGACGGGGTTGGCGGGGTTGTTGTTCACGTCCAGGTCGGGAGCAAAATTGACGTTGATTCCTACGGCTTTCATTTCGCTGGCGAGGGCGGCTGCCATGTGGTAGGCATTTTGCGAGTCGCCCGCAGCGGCGAGCGCCATGGCAGAGGGGAATTCGGTAAAGCCTTTGTCTTCGGTCAGACGAGCGACAATGCCGCCTTCCTGGTCTATGGCAATGAACAAGCCGGGGTGTCCGCTTTGCAGGGCGGCTTCTTGCAGGTCATTCACCAGGCTGGCAACCTGGGCAGGGGACTGCACGTTGCGGGCAAAGAGAATTACGCCGCCGATGTGGTACTCGCGCACCACCCCGAGCCAGGTCGAGGGCAGGTTGTAGGTTGGGTCCGATCCGCCGCCGCTGAGCATCGAGCCAAAAGCGTATTTGGTGAGGTGGGTCTTGTCCTTCAGCGCCCCCATGTCGACCTGGGTCATTTGGGCAATCTTCTGCTCCAGGGTCGGGTTGGACACTAGGTCGCCCGCGAGTTGATCAATCGTGAACTGGTCGAAGGGCTGGTTGCGGTTGAAGGCGTTGATGACCCACTCGCGGTACGGCCAGATCGAGCGGGCGAGATCCACCTGGTAACCGTTCGAGTCGGCGTAACGCGCCAAATCCAGCCAGCCGCGCGCCATGTGTTCGCCGTAATGCGG
>DYNS01000564.1 GCA_020720965.1 Anaerolinea sp.
CGCTGGAACCGTTGAACACCCGCACGGGCTTATTGCCGTCGAGGGTGATGGCGTGTGTCCCGCCGTCAATCGTCAGGTTTTTGTTAATGGTCAATTGGCTGGCGAGAGTGATGGTGTAATCGCCCGCGAAGGTGATGGTATCGCCGCTTGCCGCGCCTGCAATTGCCTGGCGCAACGAGCCAGCCCCGCTGTCGTTGGCATTCGAGACGGTGATGGTGGCGGCATATGCTGGGGTTGCGCCCCAGGCGCTCAGGGTCAAGCTCAACGCCAGGGCGAGGGAAAACAGCCAACGCCCGGCAAGCCAGAGAGGGCGGGGGAGGCGGGACGGTAATCTTTTCATGGGGGTTGGCGCAGAAAGGGGCATAGCATTCTCCTCGCAAAAAAAAATAGAAACCTGTGCAAGGTTTCCATTTTCTCACTTTTTATTTTTTTTGCTGTGCCGTAGGTTACAGCAGGGGCACTACCCGGCAAGGTGTAAAGTAAACTCTACGGCGCGGGCGGGCAGGCTTCCAGATGCAGGTATTGCTGGCATTCTTCGGCGGTCAGCGAACGGATTCGGCGCTCTCGCGCTGCGGCAAGCAGGTCTTCCAGTTGGGTGAAGTAAACCCGCACGGTTCCGTCCCAACTGGCAGCCGATAAATACAAACCATCCGGGCTGAAGGTTACGTCACTCACGGCGGCGGTGTGACCTGGGTAGGTGGCAAGCAGTTGCCCCTGGGTTTCGCCGGGTGTTACATCCCATAGCCGGGCTGTGTAATCCAGGCTTGCGGTGGCAAGGCGGCTTCCATCTGGGCTATAAGCCAGGGTCCAGATACTATCGGAATGACCCCGCAAAATAAAGGCTGGCTGCGCTTGGGGCTGCATCTCCGAGACATCCCAAACCCTGGCATTATTGTCAGAATACCCGCCCGCCAATTGCTCACCATCGGGGCTAAAGTCTACCGTCCAGACAGCAAGATTTTCATCCAAACCCTCACCCAAGGAAAACAGCGGTTCGCCGCTGGCAACATCCCATAACTCAATTTTTCCACTGCCTTGCAGGGACATATAGCTGGCGGTAGCCAGGGTTTTACCATCTGGACTGAACTTAACATCGTAGGCATATACGTCTTCTTCGAGGGTTATTGTTTGGAGTAGCTGCCGTGATGCGAAATCCCAAATCTTTAGGGTTCCATCCCGCCCGGTTGTAGCGAGCAGGTTCCCCTGGCGGTTGAAGGCAAATTTGAGAACAACCCCGTTATGAGCAGCGATGGCTTCTACGGGGGTTTCTGCCCCGGTTTCCCATAACCGAATACCGCCATCCGCAGCCGAGACGAGATATTTTCCATCCGGGCTGAATGCCAACGAACAGCAGATGCGATATTCCCGAATCTCGCGCAGAA
>DYNS01000565.1 GCA_020720965.1 Anaerolinea sp.
CCAGATTGTCCATTAGGCGGGGCTTTGCCCCTACACGGGCGCTGGCGGGCGGTTTTGGGGCGTCTTGGCCCCCGCGCTTCGCGCCCATAGCTTGGGCTATGGGCTTGTCGCGCAGGGGCCAATCCCTCCCCAATCCGCCGCGCCATCATCCCGTGTCCCAATGAACAACCTGGGTTGAAGACCGCCCAAAAAAAGCCGGTCAGAGACCGGCTGGAAGGGTACCTTTGGGGTACCGAGGAGACAACTGTTTGGGCGGTAGGCGGCGCTTTTTGAATCGGCCGCTCAGCCTCATGTGCAATCAACGCAGCGTGGGGGCAAAAGTTGACAAGCCAGTTGACAAGCCGCCACGCCGCGCAAAAAACCGGCTGAACGATCAGGCTGCGGCGCGCTTGGCGGCGGTGCGGCTGGTGGTTTGCGCCGCTTTCATTGCGGTGCTGGTCACGGCGTTCATATTGGCTTCCACCGCTTCGGCGGCCTGCTTGGTGACTTTTTGCACCGAGTCATAGGCGTTGTTGGCGGCGTTCATGGCGCTTTTCATCATGGCCACTGCGGTTTCCGAACCGGCGGGGGCATTCTTGGCGGCGGATTCGGCCAGGTCCATGAACTTCTTGTGGGTTTCAGAAATTTGCGACTCGGCGGTCTTGGCCAATTCGGCCTGGGCGCCAGAAGCGATTTCGTAGGCATGACGTGAGTAGGACAGAACCTTCTCGGCCATCGGCTGCATCCAGCCCGATTGCAGGGTCGACAGTTCCTGCAGGTCTTTGACCGACAGAAGCGCCATGGTGTGATCGGCGCTTTCTTGCAGCGAGGTCTTGACGGCCTGCATGTTCAGGTCAACCAGTTTTTCCATGTTGTCCATGGACTTGGCGGCCAGACCGAAAAAGGTTTCGAATTGGGCTTTTTGCGCTGCGGCGAATTGCTCGGGGGTCATCATGATGTCTCTCCTGGGTTGAGGGTGTTGGCTGCTAAGGGGGCGCAGCCAACACATTTTGAACCCGCAACGGTGTCACGAAGATGACGGCCTACTCAGGTTCATTTGTGCACTGCACGATCACTATTGTAGAGATGACCTTCTGAATTGCAAGAAAAATTTGTGCGTTGCAGCAAAAAAATTGAAATCTCAATAGTTTCAATGAGTTGCCGATTTATTCTTTATGGCGCTTGGGCTTGTAGACGGAAGGGGGAAGTGACTTTTCGGCTTGCCGCGGCTGGGTAACGTCGCTGGCTTTGATGCGGCGCGGTGCAGCTTTCACCCGTTTGCTTTCGGGTACGGCCAGAGTGCCCGATTTTTTGTCGGCCGCAGCAGTCATCAGCTCGACTTGGGCGGCGGTCGTAGAGGCATCGGGCTCCGCGCGGCGCCCCGATTCTGCCGGGGAGACT
>DYNS01000244.1 GCA_020720965.1 Anaerolinea sp.
GTCCGCGCCGGGGACGCATCCGCGCCGCGCCGGGGAGCGCATGGCTGGCTCTTATGTCAATTTTTATCTGTGCAACGGCGGCGCGGTCGTCCCCACCTTTGACGACCCTCGGGATGCCGAGGCGTTGCAAACGATTCGGAACCTGCTGCCAGAGCGCCGGGTTGTACCTGTTCCGGGGCGGGAGATACTCCTCGGTGGCGGGAATGTTCATTGCATCACCCAACAAGTTCCCGCCGAAGGGTGATAAAATTTGTCTGACAAATCTTATTTCTTCATCCCCCAGGAGATTGTATGACCGAAAAGAAACTTGCCGTTATCGCCATTGGCGGAAATTCTCTCATCAAAGACGACAAGCACGTTACGATTGATAGTCAGTACCAGGCAGCGAAGGAAACCTGCGAGCATGTTGCCGACCTGATTGAGCAAGGTTGGGAGGTTGCCATCGGTCACGGCAACGGACCCCAGGTTGGGTACATTTTGCGCCGCTCCGAAATTGCCGCCAAAACCGCCGGGATGCACGAAGTGCCTTTGGATGTGTGCGGCGCGGATAGCCAGGGTGCCATTGGCTATGCCTTGCAGCAAAATTTGCAAAATATTCTCTACCAGCGCGGGATTCGCAAAAAGGTGGTTACGGTGATTACCCAAACCCTGGTGGATAGGGAAGACCCGGCTTTCCGCAGCCCCACCAAGCCGATTGGCAGCTTTATGGACGAAGCCGAAGCCCAACGCCGTCAGACCGAGCAGGGCTGGAGTGTGGTGGAAGATGCCGGGCGTGGTTGGCGGCGGGTGGTTGCCTCGCCTTTGCCCAAAGAGATTGTGGAATTGGAAACGGTTCAGACCATTTTGGAACGCGGCATTGTCACCGTTACGGTGGGCGGCGGCGGCATCCCGGTCATTGACCCTGGCGATGGTAATTACGAGGGCGTTGCGGCGGTGATTGATAAGGATTACGCTTCTTCTTTGCTGGCGCGGGAATTGAAGGCGGATTTATTCATCATCTCTACGGCGGTGGAGAAGGTCGCCATTCACTTTGGCAAGCCGGAGCAGCAATGGTTGGACAGCTTGACCCTCTCGCAAGCCAAAGCCTACCTGGCGGAAGGCAAGCACTTTGCCAAAGGCAGCATGGCTCCCAAAATTCAGGCAATCATCTGGTTTTTAGAGGCGATGCCGGGCAGCAGGGCGCTCATCACCAACCCGGAGAATTTGGGGCGTGCCCTAAAAGGCGAAACCGGAACCTGGATTTTGCCGGATTAGCAAAAAAGGAGAGGCTGCTCCCCAAGTGCAGCCTCTCCTTTTTTCTTTCTGATGTGGGCGCTTTACTTTCCCCGCTCCCCGCGAACATAGGGGTTGCCCAGGGCGGCAGGCGCTCCCAGGCGCTTCTTCATCGCCTCCCGCGAGCCGAGAATGAGAACGATGACGGTAAAGGCGTAAGGCAGCATTTGCAGGAAAAAGCCCAGGTAGGGGTTGTAATAAAAGGGGTTTGCCATTCCCAGCAAAAGAGTAGGTCCCTGAATATCCAGGATGAGACGGCGCAGCGCCCCAAAAGCATACGCCCCAAACATGGCGCGGAAGGGGTCCCACTGGGCAAAAATGACCAGACCAACCGCAATCCAGCCCTGCCCGGCGGTGGTCAGCTCGCTGAACCAGCCCGGCGAGATTGCCAGGCTGATGGTTGCGCCTGCCAGCCCGGCAAACATGCCGCCGATGAAGACGTAAAAATAACGCAGTTGAAAAACGTTAATCCCCAACGCATCGGCGGCGGCGGGGTACTCGCCCACTGCCCGCAGGTGCAAGCCGGGGCGGGTGTGGTTGATGTAGTACCATGCCAGGGGAGTGAGCAGATATCCCAAATAGACCAAAATGCTTTGCTGGGTAAAGAAAATTTCCCCCAAAATGGGAATTTGAGAAAGCAGGGGGAAGGAGAAGTTGGGCAAAAGCGAAATAGTTCCCGCCTTGCTCAGCCCTTCGCCAAACACCAGGCTGATGCCTGTTCCCACAAAAGTGAGCGAAAGCCCGCTGACAACCTGGTCGGCTTGCAGGGCGATGGAAATGAAGGCGTGAACCTGACTCAGAAGCCCGGCAACCAGCATGGCGACCAAAAGCCCCAGCCAGGGATTGCCGGTATAAACGGCAACGCTAAAAGCGCTCATCGCGCCAATTAGCATCATGCCTTCCACGCCCAGGTTGAGAATGCCGGAGCGTTCTGCAAAAATTTCTCCCAGGGTGGCAAAAAGCAGCACCGTTCCGCTGGTAACGCCGGCTTGCAAAATGATGATGGGGTCCATGGGATTAAGCCTCCTCGCCGGTCTTTACAACCCGAATGCGATAACGCAGCAGAAAGTCACTGGCGATGAGACAGACCAAAATAATGCCCTGAATCATCTTGGGGATGCCGGAGGGCTGAATCTCCCGCCCTGCCAGCAGCAAAGCCCCAAACAACACCGAGACCAATACCGCCGCAATGGGGTTCAGTTTGGCAAGCCAGGCAACGATGATGCCCGTAAACCCGTAACCAGCGGCGATGGGGGAAGTCTGCAAGCGATGCACCACGCCGGTAATCTCCGCCATGCCCCCCAGCCCCGCCAGCGCCCCAGAAAGCATCATCGCCCAGATGACGTTTTTGGTAATGCTGATTCCGGCATAATTTGCCGCTTGCGCGTTATCCCCAATCAGCCGAATTTCGTATCCCCAGCGGCTGCGGTAGATGATGAACCATAGCCCAATCGCCGCAACCACGCCAAAGACCAGCCCCAGGTGCGTTGTCAGCCCGCGCATCATCGGCAGGGTTTGCGCCATATCCAGCAGGCGGGGCAAACGCGCCGCCTCTGGAAATTTAGCGCTCATCTGAAACCCGCCCTCCGACCAGACCCCGAATATCCAAAAGTTAATCCAGGAGATGGCGATGTAGTTCAGCATCAGACTGCTGATAATTTCGTTTACGTTAAACCGCGCCTTGAGAAAACCGGGAATAAAGCCCCACAGGGCGCCAAAGACAATCCCCGCCAATATCATCATGGGGATAAAAATCCAGGGGGAGGTTTCGGGGGGAAGAACCGGCGCAAGGACGATGACGCTTGCCCCAAACGCACCCATAATAAACTGCCCCTCCGCGCCAATGTTCCAAAGCTTCATCCGAAAGGCGATGGAGCAGGCAAGAGCGGTGAAGAGAATGGGGGTCGCCTTCACCAGCGTATCGGAAAGTACGCCCAAACTGCCAAAAGAAGCCCCGGCAATGTGAGCGTAAGTGGCAAAGGGGTTGCCGCCTACCAGGGCAATTACAATCCCGCCCAAAAAGAGCGCCAAGACCACCGCGCCCAAAGAAACCGCCGCCGGAAACCACCCAGGGGGCGTTTCCAGTCGCGGCTCCACTATCAGTTTATATTTTGCCTGTCGGGGCTGCGAGGCGCTTATTTCAGCCATGAGAGTGCTCCTGTGTTGTCATCTGTTCCAGCGGGGTTCCAGTCATCATCAGACCAATCGTTTCCACGTCCGGCTCTTGCATTTCGCCCATCAGCCGTCCCTCGTAAATGACGGCGACTCGGTCGCTGAGCGAGAGCAATTCTTCCAACTCCTCCGAGATGAGCAAAATCGCCGCGCCTGCTTCGCGCTGCGCCAACAAAAGGCGGTGAACGCCCTCAATCGCGCCCACATCCAAGCCTCGCGTTGGCTGCACCGCCACCAACAAAGCCGGCTTGCCAGAAATCTCCCTCGCCAAAATGACTCGTTGCAGGTTGCCGCCAGAAAGCAGGCGCACCGGGGTATCAATGGTCGGGGCGAGAATGTTATAAGCGGTCTTTAGTTCGCTGGCAAAATGCTGTGCCTGCGGAATATCCAACATCCAGCCCTGAGAAATGGGCTTATGCCGGTAATTTTTCATAATCACATTGTCGGTCACGCTCAGGTTGGGGGCAGAACCAACCTGGGTGCGGTCTTCCGGCACATAGGCAAGCCCGCGCTCAATGGCATATTGGGCGGGATGATTGCTGACTTCCACCCCGTTGAGCAGGATGCGCCCGCTGGAACATTTTCTCAGCCCGGAAATCATCTGCGAAAGTTCCCTCTGACCGTTACCTGCCACCCCTGCCAAGCCGTAAATTTCCCCCGCCCGGATGTGAAAAGACATCCCCCGCACGGCGGGCAAGCCCTTATCATTTTCTGCCGAGACGTTTTCCACCTGCAAAATGACATCCCCGGCTTGTTGGGGATTTTTCTCCAGCGCAAAGACCACATCCCTCCCCACCATCAGGCGCGCCAGGTCTTGCCGGGTTGCGCCCTGCACCGGAACCCCGGCGGCGGTCACTTTGCCTTTGCGAAGCACCGTCACCCGGTCGGAGATTGCCATCACCTCCTGCAATTTGTGGCTGATGAAGATGATGGATTTTCCATCCGCCACCATTGCCCTCAGGGTTTCAAACAGCACATCGGTTTCTTGCGGGGCAAGGACGGCGGTCGGCTCATCCATAATCAACACATTCGCGCCGCGATACAGCATCTTCAGAATTTCCACCCGCTGCTGTTCGCCCACCGATAACTGCCAAATTTTGGCTTTGGGGTCCACCTTCATCCCAAAGCGTTCTCCCAACTCGGCAATTTTCAGGTCGTAGGCTGCCAACTTCAGGTTAAAGCGCGGTTCATCCATCCCTAGCAGGATGTTTTCGGTTACGGTTTGGGAGGGGACGAGCATAAAATGCTGATGAATCATCCCAATCCCGGCTTGGATGGCATCTTTGGGGGAGTGAAAGGAGACTTCCTTGCCGTTGACAAAAATGCCCCCGTTTTCAAGCCATACGATGCGGGCCGGACTGAACCTTGGTAAAAGGGATACGTTGAATCCTCCATATCCGTATAACATGGTCGGATTATGGCCATTAAGATCCAAT
>DYNS01000566.1 GCA_020720965.1 Anaerolinea sp.
GTCTTGGGGTAGCAGCAGAACGGCTTCTTCGCCTTCGCCCAGGTTGGATTGGTCTATTCCGGCATTGGCGCAGACAAAGCCGAGGCGGTGTTCCACAATTACAGAGCCGGGGCGCACCCGTAGAATTTCGCGGCTTTCTTGCAAAATTAACTGGCAGAGGCGCGGGTCTTTGCCGCTTTTTTGCGCCAGCTCTTGGGCGGCGGGGCTGGGCTGCACCTCTGCCAGGCGCACCCGGCGCCCCTCGGCTTTGCTGATGATTTTGGAGGTGACGACCAGGATGTCTCCTTCTTGCAGGCGCAGGTTGGCTTGTTGCGCCGAATCAAGAATCAGCCCGGCGAGGTTGTCGCCGGGTTGGATGAGGGGCAGGTTGGGGAGGGGGGTGAGGGTGAGGGGTTGCACTGCTAGGCTCAGGCAGAGAGTCCGGTCATCTTAATTCCGGCATGGGTGGAGCCATATTGTTTGTTCATGTAGATGAGAATGGAGGTGAGACCCTCCAGCACGACCGAATTTTCGATGGGACCGGCATCCCAGCCGGTTAGCCCGGCGGCTTGCACCAACTTGAGGGCTTCTTCTCTGGCGGCTTTGCTGCTTCCCGTCACCAGCACATCGCAGGGAACTTCGCCACCGTGCATCAGATGCTCGTAGGAGATGTTTTGAAAGGCATCCACGACCTGAACACCCTCGCCCAAAATTTCCACCGCTTCTTGGGCGGCGGAGCCAGCCGGGGGCATTTGCACTTTGGTCACTTTGGGGGGGACGAGGGGGACGGTTACGTCTATCAGAATTTTGCCCTTGGCGGCTTCTTTAATCGCTTGCAGGGTGTCTTTGTGGGCGCTGTATGGCACAGTGACAATGAGAATATCCGCCCCCTGGGCGGCGGAGAGGTTTTCCATCCCTTGCACCAGGGCATTGCCGCCCAGCAGTTCGGTCAGTTCGGCGGCGGCGGCTTGGGCTTTTTCGGCGTTGCGCGAGCCGATGAGAACTTTGTAACCGGCTTTTGCCCAGCGATAGGCAAGCCCTTTGCCTTCTTTGCCGGTTCCGCCCAGTACGGCGAGGGTCATCAGGAGTGTGGACATCGTTTTTCCTTTGGCTTTTAGAATGAGTTTTGGTAACGCTGCCAGGTCTTTGCAGAAAGTTCTCTGGCTTTGGCGGCGATTTCTGCCTCGTCCAGGGTGAGCAATTGGCGGTCTTTCATCAAAAACTGCCCGTTCACCAGGGTTGCCGTCACCATGCTTTCACGGAAACCAAACAGAATGTGCCAGGGCAGGTTGCCTGCCGTCAGCGGGGTGGGGGCATGGTACTCCACCAGCATCAAATCGGCGGCAAAACCGGGCGCAATTTGCCCAATCGGCTGCCCAAAAAAGTGGCTCGCCTGGG
>DYNS01000245.1 GCA_020720965.1 Anaerolinea sp.
CCGCGAATGCTCGCCCCCAACCCTTCCCAATCGCCTTGCGGGTCGCCGCCCCACTGCACCGGGTAGCGCTGTCCGCCCGCCCAACTGGAGCGCCCCCAAACAATGCCTTCCTGCTCGCCGTAGGTTTGGGCGCCTTCAAAGGAACAGCGGTTATACAGCAGGGTGTAAATATTGTGCAGGCGCTTGCCAGTATCGCCGTTAAAACCCTGCACTTCTTCCGGCACGGCTTCGCCGTAGTCGGTTTTCATCACCGAAACGCCCATCTCCAGCAGGGGACGGTGCATGTCGCGGAACCAGGCGTAGGCTTGGGGATTGGTGAAATCTAACAGACCGGAAGGTTGCAGGTGCGGAATCGCCCTGTCGTTCGGCGGCGGCAGCCAGCGATGAATGTAGGTTTCGCCCTGCGTGGTTTGCAGAAAAAACTTTTTCGCCGCCAATTCTTCAAACAGGGGGTTGAGGGTGGAAAGGTAGGAATATTCCCACAGGCACAGGCGGTAATCCATGCCGCGCAGGGTATGCACAAAGGCGGCGGGGTCAGGGTAGCGTTTGGCATCCCAGGAGAAATCGAAACGGGTTTCGGATTCGTGCCAGGCGCGCCCGTCCAGGGTCAGCACATCGCAAGGGATTTGGCGCTCGCGCAGTTGATTCGCCACATCCAGCAGTTCTTCGGCGGTTTGGTAAAAGGCGCGGGACATCCATGCGCCGTAACTCCAACGGGGGGGCAGGGCGGTGCACCCGGTGAGGGAGGTGTAACGCGCCAGCATCTCGGCGGGGGTATCGGCAAAAAGCAGGAAAAGGTCCAGGTTCGGGTCATCAATTTGCAGGATATAACTGCGGTGTGACCAGGGAGCGTAGCCAACCCCGTGCGTCACTCGCGCCGGGGTGTGGGCAAAGATGCCCCAGCCCCGCGGACTCCAGGCGAAGGGGATGTTTTTGTAAGAAATTTCGGCATTTACGCCGGTTGCGTCGCGGTTCCAGTTTTCCACCTTTTGCCCGCGCCGGTTGAGGCTGCTGAATTTATCTCCCAGCCCGAAAATGGCTTCTTCGCTGTGCAGGGCAAAGGAAAGTAGCCACTGCTGCGGGTTTTCTGCCAGCGGAGAAAGACGCAATCCGCCGCTGATGGTTCTATCGGTGGCGGATTGGAGAATGATTTTCTCCTGGCGGTACACTTCCAGCCGGGCAGGATTCTGGCGAAAGATGAGTTGCCAGCCATCGGGCGCATCGGTTTGGATGTGAATATCCCCGTCCGGGGAGACTGTCGCATTCAGGGAGACGGGCGCGGGCAGGCTGGTCAGGATGCCGTAATCCGGGCTGGGGCTGCGTTCCACGCGCAGGCGCAGGGTGTCTTGTGTGGGGGCGCTGACTTCCAGCGTAAAATCGGCGGCGGCGAGCAGGGCGGTTTCACCGCGCATCCCGGCAAAGGTCAGCGCAGGGAGACGGGAGAAGGTTTCTTGCAGTTTGTTGGCTTCCTGGTCGAAGAGCATGGCGCGGTTCTTTCGGTTTATTTAAGACCGGTGGTGGCGATGCCGGTGGTGATATAGCGTTGTAAAAAGCCAAAGACGAGGCTGATGGGCAGGAGGGTGAGGACGGTCATGGCAAGGATAAGGTTCCACTGGACGTTTAATTCACCTTGAAACGAAGCCAGCCCAACCTGCAAGGTGAAGTATTCACTGCGGCTGAGGACGATGAGGGGCCATAGGAAGTCGTTCCAGCGCCACATGACGGAGAAGATGGCGAGGACGGCGATGGCAGGCTTGGCAAGCGGCATGATGATTTGGGCATAAATGCGCCATTCGCTCGCGCCGTCTATGCGGGCGGCGTCTATCAACTCGTCTGGGATGGTGAGCATGTACTGCCGAAGCATGAAAACGCCGGTGGGGGTGGCGGCAGCAGGGATGATGATGCCGAGCAGGTTGTTGTTCCAGCCAACATTGGTGATGACGAGGAACACCGGCACAAGGACAACCGAGAGGGGAACCATGAGGGTGCTAATCATCACCACAAAAATCAGTTGGCTGCCGGGAAATTTATATTTGCTGAGGGCAAATGCCGCCATGCTGTTGACCAACAGGGTGAGCAGGGTGGCAACAGCGGTGACGAGGGCACTGTTCCAGAGATACAAACCGAAGTTGAAGCTTTGAACACCCTCGATGTAGTTTTCCAGCCCAAAGGAAACGCTTTCCACCGGTTGGCGCTGGTCTATGTTGACCTTGATGATTTCTGCGGGGTTGGCGGGGTTCACCATTTGAGCAACCAAACCCACCCGGCGCACCTGCGCCAGTGTGAGGGTTGTTCCATCTTCCATGTTGACGTTGTAAAGCGGAAGGGGTTCCTCGTAGCCGGGAACGCTGACCGTCTCCTGCTTGTAGGGCAAAAGCCGGGGCGGGAATTTGACAATTTCGCCGGGGGTTTTGAAGGAGGAGAGAATGAGCCAGAGGATGGGTCCGAACATCACCAGAACGCCCGCAAACAAAAAGGCGTAAGAGAGAAAATCGGTCACGTGAGGGCGTTTTTTGCCACGTCGGGCAGTGAGGAAAGAGAAAAGAGTATCCATGTTTAATTCTCCTCGCGCCGCGCCAACAGTTGAACAACTGTCAGCACAACCAGTACCGCCGCCATCAGCAAGGAGGCGGCTGCCGCCAAACCAAATTGTTTGTTGGGGCTGGCAAAACCGTAGTTGTAAATGTATTGCACCAGATAAAGAGTGGCTGTCCCTGGTCCGCCGCCGGTAAAGACAAAGACGAGGTCAAAGACTTGCACAGCGCGGATGAGAGAAAGCACCAACACGACAACCATCGTGGGCATAAGCAAGGGCATGGTAATTTTTACAAAAGCCTGCCAGGGGTTTGCACCATCGATGGAGGCGGCTTCGTACAGGTCAGCGGGTATGGATTGCAAACCCGCCAACAAAATGAGGGTGTAGAAGCCCATGAAAGCCCAGATACTAATCATAATGACCCAGAACTGCGCCCATTGAGCATTCACCAGGAAGGGCAGTTTATCGTAGCCCCAGGTGGTCAGCAGCCCGTTCACCAGTCCGTTTTCCTGCAAAATCCACTTCCAGAGCAGAGAAACAACAATGGGCGAGAGCAAGACCGGGTAAAAAAAGACCGAGCGGAAAAATCCACGCGCTTTAATGTTGCGGTTGAGAACCAGGGCAGTGAGCAGGGAGAGCAAAACCATCCCACTGACCTGAAAAATGACGTACCAGACTGTGTTAAATGCCGCCCGCCAAAAGAGGTCTTCGGTGCAGGTGTTGGGGTTCAGGTAATCTTTGCAGGCGAGGAGTTGGTCAAAGTTCTCGGTTCCCACCCAGGGGCGCTGTTCCGGGAAGAAGGCAGTGCCGCCGGTGAAAGCGTAAGCAAAGTTGAGCAGCATGGGGAAAAGAATGAAAATGCCAAAGATGAGCAAATTGGGCAATACAAAGACGTAAGGCATTCCCCGCACGCCAAAAAGAACCTGAATGGGCAAAAAAATAAAATCCAATGCTTGCACGGCGGCATCATACAACGCGCCCGAAAGCCGTGCGGTTTGTTGGTTAATTTGCTTAAGGGGGTTCGGCACAGACATGGTCGCCTCCAGAATCAGGGGCGCGGTTTGCGCCGCGCCCCTGGGGTTGAGCTAGTGCTACTTTTTGGCTTCGGCAATTGCCTGGTCAATATCCTGTTGCAGGTTGGTGAGCATTTCGTCCAGGCTCAGTTCACCGCTCAGGTATTGAGCAATGCGGTTTGCGCTGTTGCGATAGTAGGCAAAGGCGTAGGGGTGAACGTTGAGGCTGGCTACCTGCTCTTGTAGTTTCGCCACTTCGGCGGTGTAGGCTTGCAGGGCGGCGAGGACGGCAGGGTTGTCGGTCTTGAATTCGACGCCAGAGGCGGCTACGCCCATGTGGGCGGGCAGGGCAAGGGTTCCGGCAGAAAATTCGGCGTAGTTGGCTTCCTGAATAAGGAATTCCACCAGTTTGGCAACCGCTTCGGGGTGTTTGGTGTTGGCAAAAGCGACCACTGCCGAACCGCCAGCAATGCCTGTGGAGCCGCCTTCACCGCTGGGGTTGGGGACAACCACCCAGTCGAAGGCATCGCCAACGTCTTTTACCAAGCCGTTTACCTGCCAGGAGCCAGACATACACATGACCAACTGCCCGGATTTGAAGGGGTTGATGCAGGTGTTGACCGGTTCGGCGCTGAGCCAGACTTCCACCGGGGTGAGGGATTCATCGTGCCAGGCTTTGACAATTTCGGCAAAGGCGCGGAAGCCGGGGGTATCTACCGTAAAGCCGCCCTCTTCGTTCAGCAAGGTCGCGCCCATGCTCATGGCGGGACCAGCAAAGCGGTGCCCGGTGCGGTCGATGGAGATGGCGTACTGGGTTCCGGTGGCTTCAGCAACTTGTTTGGTCAGTTCTGTCCATTCTGCCCAGGTCGTGCCTTCGCCGGGGATTTCCACGCCAGCCTGCTCGAAGAGGGTTTTATTGACGTAGGGACCGGTGATGGTCATGGCATCCGGGTAGCCGCCATAGCCCAGGGCGCTGAGGATGGGGGCGGAGAAGTTGGCTTCGTAGTAGGTGGCATCCGCCATGTAGGGGCGTAAATCCAGCAGTTTGCCAGAGTAAGCGCCAAAGTTGGTGATGCGCGCCAGGTCTGGACCTTCCCCGGTTTCCACCTGAACGGGGAGTTGTTCATCAATGGTTTTGTAGGGCACAACGTCCAAAACCACCACAATCTCCGGGTTTTCTGCCATAAATTTTTCCAAAATGGGCTTCATCATGTCGGCTTCCACGCCATCGGCGTAGTAGGTAAAGCGGAGTTCCACTTTTTCTACGGGGGCAGCAGTGGGGGCGGGGGCTTCGGTCGCCGCGGGTACTTCAGTCGCGGCAGGGGCTTC
>DYNS01000246.1 GCA_020720965.1 Anaerolinea sp.
TTATTGTTAGCCGCTTGCCTGTGTACTTGCGTGCCCTACAAAGAATGGCGGATGCGGGGGTTCTGAATACCTCCTCGCAAGAGTTGGGGGAGAAGGTGGGCATTTCTGCCGCCCAAATTCGCAAAGACCTCTCGCAATTTGGTGAGTTTGGCAAGCAGGGAACCGGTTACTCCATTCCCTATCTGATGGAACACCTCAGCAAAATTTTGAAGATTGACCGGGTGTGGGATGTCGCCGTTGTGGGCATGGGCGAGTTGGGTCATGCCATTGTGCGTTATCAGGGTTTTGTAAACCGGGGCTTTCGGGTGGTGATGTGTTTTGACAACGACCCCGCCAAAATTGGCAAACAAGTTTGCCAGGGCGTGCCAGATTGCTCTTTCTTCATCCGCGATTCTTCCAGCATGACGGCGGACATCCGCGAGGCGAACATTAAACTTGCCATGTTGTGTACGCCCGCCTCCATCGCCCAGGATGTGACCGATAAACTGGTCGATGCCGGGGTGCGCGGCATTCTCAACTATGCCCCCTTGCGCCTGGTTGTGCCCAAAAACGTCAAGGTGCAGCACATAGACCCGGCAATCTACCTTCAACGCATGACCTACTACATAGACTGACCATCCCCAATTTGTTGATACAATAACGCGAGCGCCCGCCCGCGTTATTTTTTTTATGAAGACGACCATCCTCCTGCTCGAAAATCACGACGACATCATCTCCATCCGCGACAGGCTGGCTTGGGTAAAGACCCCCCGCGTTTTGCTGGTTCTGCCCTCCCCCAACCGCTTGCAACTGCGCCCGCTGGATTTAACCCTCCTCCTCCGTCATGCTCGCGGCATGGGGGCGGAACTGGGCTTGGTAACGAGGGATGGGGAGATTCGGGCGGCTGCCGCCTCCCTGGGGATTCCCGTTTTTAAGAACGCCGCCGAAGCCCAAAAGAAACCCTGGCAGACCCCGCTCTCGCTGCGTGCCTCCCGACCTGCCCGCCGACCCTGGCAGGTGTTGCGCCAAAACCGCCCCCCCGCCGACCCGTTGGATGTGCGCGATGACCCTCTTGCACGCCTGGGAATCTTTGCCCTGGGCGTTTTGGCGGTCTTCGTGCTTCTGCTTGCTTTACTGCCCTCGGCGCGGGTGCAAATTCGCCTGCCGGAGCAGACTCAAAGCCTGCGCCTCGCTGTCAGCGCAGAGGAAGGTGCCAAAACGGTGCAGCTCTCCGGGGTCATTCCGCTGTACAGCCGCCGCATCACCCTTCAGGGCAGCGATTCTCTCCCGGTCAGCGGAGAGATGCTTCAGCCCCACGCGGCTGCCATCGGCACGGTTTCCATCACCAACCAGACCGAATCCCCCATCTCCCTCCCCGTTGGCACGACCCTGCTTGCTCAGACCGACCCTCCCGTGCGCTTTTTGACTGTGACGGAGGCGGAAATTGTCCCCGGCGCAAAACCAACCGAGGTGAGGGTGCGGGCGGCAGAGGCGGGCAAGGGCGGCAACCTGCCCGCCGGGAGCATTGACGCTTTTTTGGGTGAGTTGGGCTTGTTTTTAAGCGTCACCAACCCGCAGCCCATCAGCGGCGGCGCAGACCGAGCCGTCCGCGCCCCCAGCGAAGCAGACCGCGCCGCCCTGCGCGACCGGCTGTTAACCCGCTTGCAAGAGCAGGCGCGGGAGGAACTGGGCGGAGGGGCGTTTGCCTTTGCCAACACCCTGCGCCCTGTCGCCATTTTGGAAGAACTCTATTCTCCACCCGCCGGGCAGGCGGGTGAGAACCTTTCGCTTACGATGCAGGTGGAGTTTGCCCTTTTTTATGCGCGGGAGGAAGAAATAAACCAACTTGCCGCTCTGGCTTTGGATGCATCCCTGCCCCCCGGTGCGGAGGCAATCCCTGGCAGCCTAGGCGTGCAGCCGCTCTCCTCCTTTTTTGGTGGCGAGGGGGTGGTGCGCTGGCAAATGCAAGCCTCCCGCGCCCTGCGCCCGCAGTTAGACGAATCCGAGGTCATTGCCCTGGTGCAGGGCAAAACCGCCCGCCATGCCGCCGAAATTTTGCAACAAATGCTGGGGCTGGCAGAGCCACCCCAAATTAGCATCCGACCGGTTTGGTGGCTTTGGCTTCCTTTCCTTCCCTCTCAAATTGACGTGGAGACCTAATGCGAATTTTGGCAGTGGATTACGGGCAAAAAAACATCGGGCTTGCCCTCAGCGATGAAACGGGCGTTTTGGCGCGCCCCTGGAAGGTGCTGGCGCACATCTCGCGCCCGGTGAACGCCGCCTCGGTGGCGCAGTTGGCGCAGGAGCAGGGCGTAAGCCAAATTTTGGTGGGCGTTTCGTATGACGAGGAGGGTAACCCTAATCACGCCGGGCGGGTTGCCCTTAATTTTATGGAAGAACTGAAGGCGCAAACGGGCTTGCCGGTGCAGGCATGGGATGAAAGCCTGACGACTCAGGACGCTCGCGCTGCTCGCCTTGCCAGCGGCGCTTCGCGTAAACGCCGCGCCGGGCATTTGGACGATGTGGCGGCGGCGGTGTTGCTGCAAGGCTATCTCGACTCGCGGGGGCAGGCATGAACCGCCGCCCCAAGCCGCGCCGTTATTACCTGCCCTGGGGCTGTCTCGCCGCGCCGATTCTTTTGGCGGCGCTGGGAGCGGCGCTTTTGCTTACAGTTCCGTTGGCGGCAGCGCAGAAGTACGGCGCAGCCTCTCCGCGCCTGGGGGTTTGGCAGCGTTTTCAGAGCGCTTTGGCGCTACTTTGGCAGGGCGAGGGCTTGCAGACCCCGCTTAATCCGCAGGGCGGCGAACAGCCCTTTGTGGTGCAGGAGGGCGAAGGGGCGGCGCAGGTTGCCCTGCGCTTGCAGAGTGATGGGCTTATTGCCGATTCCGGGGCATTTCGCGCCTATCTCGTCTATGCCGGGTTGGATACGGGCATTCAGGCGGGCGAATTTTTGCTTAGCCCTGCCCTTTCGCCGCTCCAAATTGCCCAAGCCCTGCAAGATGCCACCCCAAGCCAAATCCGTTTTACGGTTCTTTCTGGCTGGCGGGTGGAAGAAATTGCCCAAAGCCTGCCCACCTCCGGTTTTGCCATTGCGCCAGAAGAATTTTTGCAAGCGGCGGCGAACCCACCCGCAGGGCTAGACTTTTTGCCCTCCGGCGCAGGCGCAGAAGGATTCCTTTTGCCCGGCGCTTACACCCTTCCGCGGGAGATGGACGCGCCAGGGCTGGTGGATTTTCTACTCAAGCAAGCCGCCCTCGCCCTTACGCCGGAACTCCGCGCCGGGTTTGCCCGCCAAAACCTGAGCGTGTACCAGGCTGTGACTCTCGCCTCCATCGTTCAGCGCGAGGCGGTGCAAACCGCAGAGCAGCCGACCATTGCCTCGGTTTTCCTCAACCGCCTCGCGGCGGGCATCCGCCTGGAGACAGACCCCACCGTGCAATATGCCCTGGGCTACTATCCGCCCAACCAAACCTGGTGGAAGGCTCCTTTGGCGCTGGAAGATTTATCCATCCCTTCGCCTTACAACACCTACCAAATCCCCGGCTTGCCGCCCGCGCCCATCAGCAACCCCTCCCTCAGCGCCCTGCACGCGGTTGCCTACCCGGCGCAAACCCCATACTACTTCTTCCGCGCCCGGTGTGACGGCTCCGGGCTTCATGCCTTTGCCGAAACCTATGAAGAGCATCTGCAAAACGCCTGCCCGTAATCTGTAACGCTTCACCCCTCCGCCTCCTCCAGGGCAGAGGATTCGCTGCTCCGTAGAGACAAAAACCTCCTCCCCCAAACTGGGGGAGGAGGTTGGGTGAGAGAAACAGCGCAACTTATCCGCGTACTGCCAGGGTGGTGTAATCGCTTGTAACGTGTTCGCCGCTCGCCGCGCCCAAAAATGCCACTAACTCGGCGGCGAGTTTTGCTTTTTGTTGAGCGTCTTTGCTGCTCCAGGTGCGGCTCTTCACTTCCAGAAAACTGCCCATGTCCGGGCGTTCCACCGTATCCAGGTTGATGTAAAACTCCTCGTTTTGGAAGCGAACCCTCCAGCGCAGGCGGTCTTTTTCGATTATCTGCTCGGCGTTGGGCTTAAAGTATTCGCGGTAAAAGCGCAGGGTTTGGGTGGCAGGCGCAAGGTAGCGGGAGCGGGAAAGCAGCACATCGTTGGCGTAGCCGTTTTCTTCGGTGTTACCAATCAGGGTCAGGCGGGTGCGGACGTTTGTCACCTTGCTTTTGGCATCCATCAGGTCATCCTCGCGGTAGCGCAGCCGTCCTTGCGAGGCGTCTTCAAACGAGAAATAATTGTCATATTGGCGATAGTGGCGTTGATAAAGAACCTCCAAGCCCGATTCGTTAATCCGCGCTACGACATCCTGCGCGTTCTCCACCCGAACCTTTAACTGCACTTCAAAAGATTCTTCCTCGCTGGAGCCGCCCAGGGCGATAAGTTTGCTCAGCACCGATTGCTCCCTCGCCATCAGGAAGGTGTCTATGCGGCGGGCATAACTGTTTGCTTGTTGCAAAAGGTCGGCTTCGTTCAGGGTCAGTAGGACTCGTTCGCGCATCAGCCATTTGCCATTCACCATTACATCCGTCACATCGGTAGATTTGGAGGCATAGACAATTTGCGCGTAGGCATTGTTGGGGTCGCGCTCAAAGCGTGGAGAGTTGTGCAGAGGCGAAAGGTCTATCAAAATCAGGTCGGCGCGTTTGCCCGGCACCAGCGAACCGGTGAGATGCCCAATGTGCATCGCCTGCGCCCCGATTCGGGTAGCCATTGCCAGGGCTTGAGGGGCGGGCAGGGCGGTTGGGTCGTTGCTGGAGACTTTTGCCAAAAACGCCGCCAGGCGAATTTCTTCAAACATATCCAGGTCGTTGTTGGAGGCGGGTCCATCTGTGCCAATGCC
>DYNS01000247.1 GCA_020720965.1 Anaerolinea sp.
GATGTAGCGGCCGAACGTGGCAGGTTCGATGCTCACCTGGATATTGCCGGGGTGATGATTGCCGAAACCGAGCAACCCTACTGCCCCAAAGGCGGCATGGGATTTGGCGTGCGCCTGTTGTTAGACTACCTGCAAACCCTGGAGGAAGCATGAGCGCCTTTGTCATTGTGGATATTGAAGTGCATGACCCGCAAGGCTACGAAGAATACAAAAAACTTGCCCCCGCCGCCGTTGCCCTATACGGCGGGCGTTACGCCGCCAGGGGTGGAAAAACCGAAACCCTGGAAGGCGACTGGGCGCCGACCCGCCTGGTGATTCTGGAATTCCCCAGCGCGGAGCAGGCAAAAGCGTGGCTGCACTCCCCAGAATACGCCCCCGCCCTGGAAATGCGTCACCGCTACGCCAAAAGCCGCATGGTCGTCATCGAATCGACTTAGCCTTCCATGCCCATCAACAATGCCGTGTACCAAACCCAGGCAAAAGGCTGGTGGGATGAAAACCACTACCTGCACCTGCTCAAAACCGGAATCAACCCGGCGCGTTTTGGCTACTTTGAGCAAATCCTTACCCGCCAACTGCGCCTGACTCTGAGCGGTTTACGGGTATTGGATGTGGGCTGCGGCGGCGGCATTCTCAGCGAAACCTTTGCGGAGGCAGGCTGCCAGGTCAGCGGCATAGACCCCGCCTCCGCCTCGCTGGAGGCGGCTCGCGCCCATGCCGCCCAAAGCGGGCTGGAGATTGACTATCAGCAGGCAGGCGGGGAGGCAATTCCCTTCCCGCCCAATTCCTTTGATGCCGTCCTGTGTTGTGACGTGCTGGAGCATGTGGACGACCTGCCCCAAGTCATCAGCGAGTTGGCGCGGGTGGCAAAGCCCGGCGCGCCCCTCTTCTTCGACACCATCAACCGCAGCGCCAAAGCCAGGGTTGCCAACATCTTCATCGCCCAGCAATTTCCCCTCACTCGCTTCTTTGAAGCGGACGTGCATGTTTGGGAAAAGTTCATCACCCCTGCCGAACTGACTGCCCTGCTGCAAGTCAATCACCTGCGCCCCATGCACCTCACCGGCCTAGGCTCCTCCCTGCCAGACCTGCAAGTCGCCGCCCTGCTGATACAGCGCAAAATGAGCAAGATGAGCATGGGCGAATTAGGACGCAGGCTACAGTTCCGGGTGGGTGGCGGGCTGGAGAACAACTACATCGGCTGGGCGCAAAAGCAAGACAAAAACAACCCAAACCCGGAATAATTTCTCACCCAAAAGGGAAATTTTTCTGCCCCATTTTCTTGTATGATTAGTACATGACGTTGTAAATTCACCTGTACTCATCCGGCAACGTCCCACCACGCACCGTTTACGATTGTGGAGGCAACGATGAATCCACAAATGCTTTTGGGCAGGGTAGCCGCCTTTCTCTTACTGGTATTTTCGGTTGCCTGTGCTGCCCCCCAGCCCATTTACATTGGCTACTCGGCTCAACTCACCGGCAGGCAGGGTGACTTGGGCGTTTCTGGGCGCAACGGCGCAGAAATGGCAGTGGCAGAAATTAACCAACACGGGGGAATTAACGGCGTTCCGCTGGAACTCCTCGCCTTGGACGACAAAGGCGACCCGGAAACAGCCCGCCAAAACGACCAGCAACTCATCGACCAGGGCGTTGTCGCCATCATCGGGCATACAACCAGCGAGCAAACCGCTGCCGTGCTGGAACTCATCAACCAGCGGGAGGTGATACTTCTCAGCCCCACCTCCTCCAGCGTCAGTTTCAGCCAGAAAAAAGACTTCTTCTTCCGGGTCATGCCCTCCAACGACAAAATCGGCGAGGGGCTGGCAGAGTACATTTACCAAAGCGGCATAAGTGAAATTTTAGGCATTTACGAGACGAACAATCGCAGCTTCAGCCAGACCCAATGGCAGGCAATTCAGCAACGCTTCCGCGCCCTGGGCGGAGAGGCAAGCCGGGAAGAAGCATATCAAAGCGGCGCAACCGACCTGCTCGCCCTCATGCAAAGGGTTAAAAGACAAGAACCGCAAGCAATCGTCTTTATCGCCCCGGCAGTAGACGCCGCCCTCATGGCGCAATACGGGGTAAAAGTTGGCTTGCAAACCCGTTATTTTTCTTCCTCCTGGGCAAACACCCAGGAACTGATTCAAAAAGGCGGCAGAGCGGTAGATGGTATGATACTGGTCGCCAATTATTACACCCATTACCCCTCGCCCCACGCCGCCGACTTCAACCAAAAATTTGAAGAACGTTACGGCAAAACCCCCAGCCTGGGCGCTTCGCACAGTTACGAAGCCGTCATGGTGCTGGCAGAAGCCCTGAAACACACCAACGGCAGCCGAAACGGGTTGGCAGAAGCCCTGCAAAATGTGCAAAACCTGCCCGGCATTCAAGACCCCATCTCCTTTGACGAATTTGGAGACGTGGAACGCGAAATCTTCATCGTCCAAATCCGAGACGGCAAATTTGTCCTCATCGCCACCCTTCCCCCCTCGCCATGAAAACCCAGCAAACCCTGCGCCAAGCCCTCTTCCGCACCATTCAGACCCCCACCCTTGCCCTGGGATTTTTACTTCTTGGCATCAGCGCACTGCAAATTGCGCTCACCATCAACGCCTTCGTCCGAGAGCAAAGTTGGGTCGTCCAAACCATCGAGTTGCAATCCAGCAAGGACTTGGAGGACATCCGCCGGTTGGTGAGCAGCATTGGAACGGTGGTAGACCCTCAGCGTGCCGCCTCCAGAAATCCCAGGGTTCTCACCTACTTTCAGCAGGAGTTCCCCTATTTTCAAGCCTTATACATCGCAGACCCGGCGGGCTTTGTGATACTGGCAAACGATACCCACCTTTCCATGGTCGGCATTGATATTTCTGGCAACGAATACTTCAAACAGGTCAGCCGGGAAAGACACCAAGCCAACGCCTACATCTCGGAGCCATTTGTCTCTCTCGGCACCGGCAAAGCCACCGTTTATGTCGCCGTCTCGGTGCTAAAAGAGAACAATATTTCCCACATCATCATCGCCGAACTGGACCTCGCCATCCTGCAAGGCACCCTCAACGCCGCCGATTCGCTTGGCGGGCTGCGCTCCTTCATCATAGACCGCTACGGCAACATCATCGCCCACCCCAACACACAATGGGTGGAGGAACGCCGCAACCTGCGCGAAATTGACTTTATACGGGACGGGCTAAACGGCAGGCACAACTTTAACCTATACTACAACGACACCCAAAAAGAATGGCTCGTCACCCGAACCAACCCCATGCAAGTAGGCTGGATTATCGTCACCACCCAGCCGCTTTTACAAGTCTTACAACCTATTTTCGCGGTTGTCGGGGCAGCCTTCGTCATCTTTCTCATCGGCATTGCCCTGTTCGCCTGGTCACAACGCGCCAGCGCGGAATTGGTTACACGCCCCATGAGCGAACTGGCACAAAAAACCGAACTCCTTGCCCAGGGTCATTTTGAAATCTCCACTTTTAAAGAAACCGACCAAATTGCGGAGATTAACACCCTCGGCGAGAGTTTTCAAAAAATGGCGGATGCCATTCAGGAGAGAACCGAAGCCCTCCTCGCCACCAACAACAACCTGCGGATTCAAATTGAAGAAAGGCTAAGAGCAGAAGAAGCCACCCGCATCCTCAACCAGGAACTGGAAAAACGAGTGCAAGAGCGAACCGCCCAACTGCAAGCCAGCAACCGCGAGTTGGAAGCCTTCTCCTACTCCATCTCGCACGACCTGCGCGCCCCCCTCCGCGCCATAGATGGCTTTAGCCACATCCTGATGCAGGAACTGGGCGAAACTCTGGACGAAGACAATCGCCACTACCTGGAAAGAATGCGACAAAATGTCGCTCACATGAACGAACTCATTGAAGCCACCCTCAAACTTTCCAGAGTGACCACCGCCCCGCTGCGAAAAGAAGTGGTGAACCTGAGCCTGCTTGCTGCTCAACTGGCAGACGACCTGAACCTCAACGCCCCCTCCCGCCGGGTGGAATGGCGCATTACCCCCAACCTGACCGCCATCGGAGACCCCTCCCTGCTAAAAAACATGCTGGAGAACCTGCTCGGCAACGCTTTCAAATTCACCGCCCGCAAAGAAAGCGCCGTTATAGAATTTGGCGCAAAACCGGGAGAAACCGCCCTCACCTACTACATTCGAGATAACGGCGCAGGTTTTGCCATGCAAGACGCCGAAAAGCTCTTCCGCGCCTTTCAACGCCTGCACTCCGAACAGGATTTTGAAGGAACCGGCATTGGGCTTGCCACTGTACAAAGAATCGTCACCCGGCACGGCGGCAGAATTTGGGCAGAAGCCCAGCCGGGAGAGGGCGCAACCTTCTACTTCTGCTATTGGCAGAGCCACACCTAAGCGCCGCCCGCCCACACTTTGCCAGCGGAAATAATCTGCCGGGGGGCGACATCTGCCAGCAGAGTAGCGCCGTTACCGACCCTGGCACCATCCCCAATTTTTAAGCCAATCATTGTAGTCACGCCCATCCCCACCAGGGCGCGTTCCCCCACCCGCACATGCCCTGCCAGCAAAGCGCCGGGCGCAATGTGGCTATACGCTCCCACTTCGCAATCATGCGAGACAACCGCACCTGTATTCACCATGCAACGGGGGTGCAAAATGGAAGAAGAGCCAACATAAGCATTGGCAAACACCTGAACGCCCTCCCCCAACCGGGCAGAAGCCTCCACCATGGCGCGGGGATGGCGCAAAATGGGCAGGGAAAAACCGTTCTGCT
Organism: Anaerolinea sp.; assembly: GCA_020720965.1. Taxonomy (GTDB): domain Bacteria; phylum Chloroflexota; class Anaerolineae; order Anaerolineales; family Villigracilaceae; genus UBA5195. The sequence continues at coordinate 4,758 of DYNS01000247.1, forward strand.
GCAAGAGCGCAAAAAGCCGCGCCCGTACCTCAATGTTGATGATGCCCCCCACCCCGTTTGCCGCCATCCGTACCCCCTGGGCTGCCAGGCTGGGCA
>DYNS01000567.1 GCA_020720965.1 Anaerolinea sp.
GTCGGCGTAGGCTTGGGTGCTGGCCAGTTTGCTTTTTTCCCGCTCCAGCAAGGCTTCGGCGGAGAAATTTTCCAGGTCGACCAGCGGCGCGCCGGCCGCTTTGGGTTCCTTGGCGGCTTTTTGCCGGGCCGGATAGTCCGGCAGAGCGCCGGAAACGCTCCGCGGGGTGCCGAAGAGCAGCAGGTCGGCGCTCGCCTCTTCGATATAGATCTTGCCCCGGAACAAAGCTACCGGGTTAAGGCGCAGCTCCAGGCGGCCGGTCTCGAACAGGTTGGTCAGGGGTTGGTCCCGGTCGGCGACGCGGACCGCGTCCATGCGGACCGCCGGTTTGGCCAGGTCCAGCCTAAAGCCCGCCACCTCCGCTTGAGCCTCGAAAGTGGTCGCCAGGGCGCCTTCCAAAGTTTTTTCCAGCAGGGGATTCATGAAGAAGAGGATAAAGACGGTCAGACCCGCCGCCAACAAGACGACCAGAATCAGGGGTCCCGTTTTGACCGCCCCCCGGTTGGCTTTGATCGCCTTGGCCAGTTCGTTCAACTTTTTGAGCGTTCCCGGGTCGGTGTCCTTTTTGAGATGGAAAGCGCCGTCCTCTAGGACAAACGCCGCCCGCAGCAACTCTCGGTCCTTGGGCTGCTCGATGAACTTGACGAATTTTTTTTCAAACGCCTTTTCCGGAATGGGTTTGCGGAACAAAGCGGGGATTTTAGGCGTCTTAGGCGTCTTGGGCGTCTTGGTTTTGGCCATATCCGCCCCCTACCGTACCGCGCCGGCCAGGTCGGCGGCGGAAGAAAGGGCTTTGATCAAGGTTGAAACCAGGGGCAGTTTGATAAAAGCCTTGTAGGCCTTGCTCCCGGTAATCCGGGGGGCCAGCTTGTTGCGGTAAGCCGGCACCGCCGCCCGGATCGCCAGAAACGCCGGTACCCAGAGGACCAGGCCCGCCGCCAGACCGCCCATGACCAGGGTGTTGTAAAAACGTATAAAGGGCGTCAGGGGCAGGTTGTAGAGCACCGTAAAGGCTTCCTTGAGCGGCGGGGCGTTCAGGATCAGCCAGCCCAGGGCGTCCAGCGGATACCCCGCCAAGGGCGTAACCAGCTTGAACAGGGCGAGGGTCAGAAGCTGGGTGCCATAGTTGTTCTTTAAAAAGAAAGAAACGACAAACAGCAGGATCCAGATCAGATTGCCCGCGGGGACCAGGGCCAACAACAGCCCCCAGGCAAACCCCGAAGCGATCTGTTCCTTCCGGACGTTGGAATTAAGGGCGACAAGCGTCTTGGCTATGGCTTTGATCATACTAGAACTATGATTCCAAAGCCACCCAAAAAGCAAGGGGAAAGAGGCGTTTTCAGCGGGTCGGATCGATCA
>DYNS01000248.1 GCA_020720965.1 Anaerolinea sp.
GACAAAGGTTCGGGTTCCATGAATGACCCCCAGTCGCCCGCGTTGGGGGTCACCGAAGCGGGCGGCATGTTTGCCGGAGGAAATTCCGCTGCCTGCCGCCTCCACCCCAATCAACTCCACCTGGGCATCTTCCAAAAAGCCGCTAAAAATGCCAATGGCGTTGGAACCGCCGCCCACACAGGCAATGACGGCGTTGGGCAGGCGCTCCAACTGTTGCAGGCATTGCTGCCGGGCTTCCGAGCCGATGACGCTCTGAAAGGTGCGGACGATGGTAGGGTAGGGGTGAGGTCCCAGGGCGGAGCCGAGCAGGTAATGGGTATCCTGCACGTTTGTCACCCAATCCCGAATGGCTTCGTTGATGGCATCCTTCAGGGTCTGCGTGCCACTCGTCACCGGTCTTACCTCGGCGCCGAGCAACTTCATACGGAAAACATTGGGTTGCTGCCGGGCAATATCCACCGCACCCATATACACCACACATTCCATCCCTAACAGGGCGGCGGCAGTGGCGGAAGCGACCCCATGCTGTCCCGCGCCGGTTTCGGCAATCAGGCGGGTTTTGCCCATCCGCTTTGCCAGCAGGGCTTGCCCCAGAGCATTGTTAATTTTGTGCGCCCCCGTGTGGGCGAGGTCTTCGCGCTTGAGATAAATCTGCGCCCCGCCCAGCCGCGCCGAAAGGCGGCGAGCGTAAGTGAGGGGCGTGGGGCGACCGACAAACTCCGCCAGGAGTTGGTTGTACTCCTGCATAAAGGTTGGGTCTGCCTGGGCAGCCACAAACTGGCTTTCCAGTTCGATGAGGGCAGGCATGAGCGTCTCTGGGACGTATTGCCCGCCGTATGGACCAAATTTGGAAGGGAGAAGGGTTGACATGGGAGTTTTCTCGAAAAAAGTGGGGGGGATTCTTAATCCGCTGCGCGGGCGGCTTGGATAAAATCCCGCATCTTGTGCGGGTCTTTCACGCCGGGGCTGGCTTCCACGCCGGAGGCAACATCCAACCCCCAGGGCTGCACCCACCGCACCGCCTCGGCGGCGTTTTGCGGGGTTAGCCCGCCCGCCAGCAAAATGGAATGTTGCCGGGCAAGGGCGGCGGCGGCTTGCCAGTTTGCCACCGCTCCAGAGCCGCCATACACCCCAGGGACGGAAGAATCGACCAGCAAGGCGGGCAGGCAATCCGCAAGGAAGGGGAGATGCTCCGGCTGCGAGGCGGAAGCCGAAAGGCGCAGAGCTTTGAACGCCAGGGGCGCGAGTTCACTCACGGCTTGCGGGGGTTCATCGCCATGCAATTGTGCCAAATGCAGCCCGGCGGTTTGCAAAACAGCGCGGACTTGGGGCGTTGGGCTATTTACAAACACGCCCACCAAAAGGATGTGCGGAAAGTCCTTTTGCAAAACGGAGGTAATGCCCCGGCAGGCGGGCGCGGAGAGGCTGCGCGGGCTGGGCGGATAAAAGTTGAAGCCCAACAAGTCTGCGCCCGCCCCAATGGCGGCGAGGGCATCTTTTAGGCTGGTAATGCCGCAAATTTTGATGTGGGTTCTCATGGCGCGGCTTGCCCGGTGAGCTCGCGCACTTTGGCGGCAATATCCCCGGCGGTGACAAGCGCTTCGCCGACCAGGATGGCGCTGACCCCGGCGCGGGCAAGGCGGGAAACATCCTCGGCGGAGAAAATGCCACTTTCTGCCACAACCGGCAGGGAGGCGGGGATTTGGGGGCGGAGGCGCTCGGTGGTTTGGAGGGAGGTATGAAAGGTGTTGAGGTCGCGGTTGTTAATCCCAATCAGCCGAAGGGATGGCAGGCGCAGGGCGCGTTCTGTCTCGGCTTCATCGTGGACTTCGACGAGGGGGGTAAGCCCCAGGCTGAGAGCGCAGGCGTGCAATTCTGCCAGGCGGGTATCTTCGGGCAGGGCGGCAACAATCAGCAAAACGGCGTCTGCGCCGTTGGCGCGTGCCTGATACATTTGAGATTCGTGAATGAGAAAGTCTTTGCGGAGCAGGGGCAAACCCAGGCTGCCGGCGCGGAGTTGGCGCAGGGTTTCCAACTTTCCCTGAAAGAATTTTTCATCAGTGAGGACGCTGAGGGCGGCTGCCCCATTTTGGGTGTAGAGTTCCGCCGCGTGCAGGAGGTTGAGATGGGGGGCGAGGATGCCCTTGGAAGGGCTGGCACGCTTCAGTTCCGCAATGAGGGCGGGGTATCCGCTGCGGGGCGGGGCGGCGAGGAAATCCCTCGGCGGCGGCGATTCTTCGGCGGCGCGGCGCAGGGATGCGGTATCCAGGTCGGCAATTTCGACCTGTTTTTGGGCGAGGATGGTTTGCAGGATGTTGGGCATGGTTAAGCGTATGCCTGGCTGAATTCGATGAGAGCGTTCAGTTTGGCGAGGGCAGAGCCATCGTCCAGGCTGGCGGCGGCTTGGGGCAGGGCGGCGGCAATGTCGCCGGTATGGGCGGCGAGGGCGGCGGCGGCGTTGAGGAGGATGGCATCCCGGCGGGCATCACGCCGTTTGCCGCCAAGCAGTTCGCGCATCATCTCGGCAGATTCCTGGGGGTTGCCGCCGCGCAGGTCTTGCAGTTGAGCGCGTTCCATCCCCAGGTCGGCGGGGTCGAGGTGGTAGGTGCGGACTGCGCCCTCTTGAAGATGGCTGACCCGGTTTTTACCGAGGGGGCTGAGTTCGTCTGTGCCGCCTGCGCCATGGATGACGAGGGCTGCCTGGCTGCCGAGGCTGGCAAGCACCTGAGCAAGCGGTTCGGTGAGGGAAGGGGCGTATACGCCGGTGAGTTGAATTTCGGCATCGGCGGGGTTAGTGAGGGGTCCCAGCAAGTTGAAGATGGTTCGTTGCCCAATTTCCTTGCGGGGGGCGGCGGCGTACTTCATGGCGGGGTGAAATTTGGGGGCAAACATGAAGCCGATTCCAATTTCGTCTATGGCTTTTCCCACCTGTTCCGGGCTGAGTTCCAGGTTCACGCCCAAGGCGGAGAGGACATCCGCACTGCCACAGAGGGAGGATGCGGCGCGGTTGCCGTGTTTTGCCACTTTTTTGCCCGCTCCGGCAAGCACAAAGGCGGCGGCAGTGGAGATGTTGAAGGTTTGTGCGCCGTCTCCGCCGGTTCCTACGATGTCGTAGACGGGTTGGGAGCGGTCTGTAACCTGCACTTTCAACGAGACAGAACGCATGGCGCGAACCGAGCCGGTGATTTCTTCCACCGTTTCGCCTTTCATCCGCAGAGAGACAAGGTACGCCCCCATCTGGGCGGGGGTGGCTTGCCCGGTCATCATAATTTTCATGGCTTCTTCGGCTTCCTGGGCGGTAAGCGATTGGGCTTGAATGGTTTTGGCTAGGAATGGTTTTAGCATGGCGGACTCCTTCTTGGGAGGGGAAAGGTTAGGGTTGGGGGATTTGCAAAAAGTTTTGCAAAAGTTGTTTGCCGTGTTCGGTCAGTATCGATTCCGGGTGGAATTGAACGCCGTAGGTGGGGGCGGTTTTGTGTTGGATGCCCATAATTTCGCCTTCCGGGGTTTGGGCGGTAATTTCCAACTCTTCCGGCAGGGGGGCTTGCACAATGAGGGAGTGATAGCGCATGGCAGCGAAGGGGCTGGGCAGGTTGGCAAAAATACCCTGAGCGTTGTGCTGCACTGGGGAGGTTTTACCGTGCATCAGACGCGGAGCGCGAACAACGCTGCCGCCGTAGATGGCTCCCAGGCATTGATGCCCCAAACAAACCCCCAAAACAGGTATTTTGCCGGTAAAGTGGCGCATGGCTTCGGCGGAGATGCCGCCATCCGCCAGCGGCTCGCCGGGACCGGGGGAGATGACGAGGTGAGTCGGTTGCAGGGCAATCAGTTCCGGCAAAGTGACCTGGTCGTTGCGAAAAACGCGCACTTCCGCGCCGAGTTCGCCAAAATATTGCACCAGGTTGTAGGTGAACGAGTCGTAGTTATCGATGAGGATGAGCATGGTCGTTTGTCCTTTAGGAAGATTGTTCGGCGGCTTCAATGGCTCGGAGCATGGCTTTGGCTTTGTTGAGGGTTTCGTAATATTCGGCTGTGGGGTCCGAATCTGCCACGATGCCCGCGCCCGCCTGCACGCTGAGGCTGTTTCCGCGCCCCACCATGGTGCGGATGGCAAGGCAGGTGTCCATGTTACCGTCAAAGCCAAAGTAGCCCACCGTTCCGGCGTAAACGCCGCGTGGGGTCGGTTCCAGGACGGAGATAATTTCCATCGCCCGCACTTTGGGGGCGCCGCTCACCGTTCCGGCGGGGAAGGCGGCACGTACCAGGTCGAAAGCGGTTAAGCCTGGGCGCAGGTTGCCTTCCACCTGCGAGACGATGTGCATGACATGGGAGTATTTTTCGATGGTGAAGAGTTCCGGGGCACAAACGCTGCCATAGTCGCAGACTCGCCCGATGTCGTTGCGCCCCAAATCCAGTAGCATCACATGCTCGGCGCGTTCTTTGGGGTCTGCCAGTAATTCGGCGGCGAGGGCGGCATCGGCGGCAACATCCACGCCCCTGGGGCGGGTTCCTGCAATCGGTCGCAGGGAGGCGCGTTTTTCTTCCAAACGGACGAACATTTCGGGGGAGGAGCCGACCAGGTAAAAAGATTCTCCGTCCACTTTGCCAAAGTCAAAAAAGAACATATACGGCGAAGGGTTGAGACGGCGGGCGGCGCGGTAGACCTCGAAGGGGGCAACCCCGGTGCGGCGGGTGAACTGCTGGCTAAGGACAACCTGAATAATATCCCCGGCGGCAATGTGTTCTTTGGCGGCGGCGACCATA
>DYNS01000249.1 GCA_020720965.1 Anaerolinea sp.
AAGCATCATCTTCGTCCCGGCGCGATTTGCCGCAGACGCCATCTTTGAAGCCGCCGATGCGGGCATCCCCTTCATCGTCTGCATCACCGAGGGCATCCCGGTCAGCGATATGATGCGAGTACGCAACTATATTGACCAAAAAGGGGTGCGCCTGCTGGGACCCAACTGCCCTGGGTTGCTGACCCCCGGCGAAGCCAAGGTCGGCATCATCCCCGGCGATATTGCCATCCCCGGCAACGTGGGTGTGGTATCCCGCTCTGGAACCCTTACCTACGAAGTTCTTTACGCCCTCAAACAAGTCAACATGGGCGCGAGCACCTGCGTAGGCATCGGCGGCGACCCCGTGAATGGAACCAACCATATTGATGTGCTGCAAATGTTTGAAGACGACCCCCAAACCGACAAAGTGGTGATGATTGGCGAAATTGGCGGCAGCGATGAGGAAAAAGCCGCCGAGTTCATTGCAACCAAAATGACCAAGCCGGTTGTCGGCTTCATTGCCGGACAAACTGCCCCTCCCGGAAAACGAATGGGGCACGCCGGAGCCATTGTGGAAGGCGGCGAAGGTACAGCCGAAGCTAAAATCCGCGCTTTGGAAGCGGCAAACGTAAAAGTTGCCCGACACCCCGAAGAAATCCCCGATTTGCTTAAATAAACAATGAGACGGGCAGACAGAAGACTGTTTGCCCGTCTTTTTTTAGCAGAACCCCCAAGGAAAGGAAAAAACAATGGCAGAGAAAAGAGCAAACCCCCACGCCCAAGACGGTGATGAATTTGAAATCGCCGCCGATGAAAAAGGCAAGCAGCCCCTAAGGGTGCGCCTGCAAAAAGGCAAAGCCGAGTTACACGAAGTGTGGCAAAAAGACCTACCAAAAGACCTGCCCGCCCGTTGGGTGGACCCGGAAGATGGCGAAGAAAAAGCCATTACCTGGCTAAACAACTTTGGTGTGAAGGACAAAAAAAGCGGAAAGTTTATAGAGCGGTTGGATTATGACTACGAAGTAGAGTTCGACCTGCCGGAAGGCTCGAAAGCCGTGTATTTTGACGGCAAAGCAGTGCGCTTTTTTGAGAGCGCAGAACGCAAAGACGGCAAGGTGAAGGTGCGCCTAAACCTGGGAGACCCACCCACCGGAAGACTCCCCTAGGGCGGGCAAGCCCCTTAGCGCGGCTTCGCGCCGCAAGGCGCGGTGATACGGAATTCCGTTGAGATAGGTTTCGCGCAGGGCTTCCTCGTCTATATTCTTCACCAGGTCGGTCAGCAGTTGAAACGCCTTCTCCAGACAGGAGAGGGCGTTTTGTTCTTCTCCCAGGGCTTGCAGGGCGTGGTAACAGGTTAGGTAAACGCGCAAGGGTTGGTCGCTACCTTGCAGGGTGGGGTTTTGGGGCAGATATTCCAAAAGGGGAATGAGGGCTTCTTGTACGGCGGGCAGTTGACGGGTTTGCAAGGCTAAATCCGCCATACCGGCGAGGACTTCTACCCGCTGAATATCGAAGCGCAGGTTGGTAAAGATTTCCAACGCGGGTTGATAGGCGCTTTGGGCGGCTTGGGGATGGTTGAGGGCAGCCAGGCAGCGCCCCTGGCAAAACCAGCCCCAAGCCAGACCGTTTTCGTCTTTAATTTGCTCAAAAATTTGCCCGGCTTTTTGGGCATATTCCAAGCCTTGCAGGGGTTCGCCTTGCAGTTCGGCAAAAAGCCCCAGGTTGAGCAGGGAAATGGCTTCGATGTGAGGGTTTTCCGTCTCCTGGGAGATTTTTATGGCTTGCTGCAGCAGGCTCCGGGCGCGGGTGAAGTTGCCCATTGCGCCGTAGGTGAACCCAAGGTTGAAGAGGGCGTTGTCCTGCCCGACCTGAATGCCGATTCGCCAGCCTTGCTCCAGGGCTTCTTCGTAATATCGTTTGGCTGCGGCAAATTCGCCGCTGAGGATGGCAAGCAAACCGAGGTTGGAGAGGGGGCGGGTCTGACCATCCAGGTTTTCGGTTTGCTGGTAGAGGCGCAGGCTTTCTTGCAGGGCACTGCGGGCTTCTTCGTACCTGCCCAAACTTTGCAGAATAACCCCGTATGTGTTCAGGATGCGGGCTTCGCCGTCTTTCATGTCCAACTGCCTGGCTTTTTCTATTCCCTGGCGAGCGTATTCCACAACCGTTTCGTTGAAGATGTTGAGGTGGTAATAGGCGGAGAGGATGTACACCAGGGCGAGAACCTCTTCTTCGGGGTGATTTTGGCTTTCTGCCAACTGAATGGTGTGCTGCGCCTGAGAAATGGCGTTCTGAAATTCGTTGAGGCTGCTGAGGTAGCCGGTGAGCAGGCGGGCGCAGATGGTTTGCTTTTTGGTATCTTGCAAAAGGTCGGCGATTTGGGAGAGGGTTTCGAGAGATTTTTTCTGGGGGACGCGCTCACCGAGTTTGTCGAAGACATCTTCCAAGCCGAGGTGGATGGTGAAGCGGGTTTGCAGGTCTTGAGGGTCGGTGAGGGCGAGGGCGCGGGTGTAGTATTCGGCGGCGATTCGGTTCTGGTACAGGTTGACGGATTGGGCGGCGGCTTGTTGAAGGTAGTGCAATGCCTGAGATACGAGGCGGGCTTGTTCGGCGTGGTATGCCAATTCGCCGTAGTGCTTTTCCAACTGGCTGGCAAATAGATTTTCCAGGGCGCGGAAGGCTTGCTCGTGCAAGGTTCGGCGGCGGGCTTGCATTTGCATGTTGTAGGCGGCGTCACGCAGGAGGGCGTGTTGGAAGATGTAGCGCGATTCGGTGAGGGCAGACCAAATGGCGGCAGATTCGCCTTGTTGAATGGTCTGGGCGAGGGGGGCATCTTCCGGGAGCATGTGGGCGAGTACCGGGGTTTCAAATTCCCGTCCCAAGACGGATGCCATCTGCGCGACCCGGCGCAGGTGATAGGGGAGTTGGTCGAGGCGGGCGGTGAGGAGGGCGTTGATGTCTGGGGGCAGAAGGTCGGCGCTGTTAGGGGCGCATTGCAAGCCCTCGGCAGAGTCTATGAGGCGGTTTTCTTCTTGCAAATAGCGCAGAATTTGACCAGCAAAAAAGGGGTTGCCCTCGGCACGCTGCTGGAGAAGTTGCAATAAGCCAGGGGCGGGAGTTTGAGCGAGGGAGTTGGCAACAAATTGCGCCATTTGCTCCGGGGTAAAGCCGGGGAGGTTGATTTCGCGCTCGGAGAGGGCAAGCGGCAGGGGCAGGGCTGCGCCCTCGCGCCGGGAGGAGACGAGGAGGGCAACCGGGTAGGTTCCCTCGGTTTTGAGGCTGCGGTAGAGAGCGGGGAGGAAGGCAAGGGAGTCTTCGTCCAGGTATTGCGCGTCTTCCAAAAAGAGAAGGAGGGGTTGGCGCAGGCTTTCGGCTTTGATGAGGGCGGTGAGGGCGGCGAGGGTGTTTTGGAAGCGGGTACGCGCATCGAGCTGGTGATAGAGGGGGTTTTCGGGCTGGAAGCCGAGCAGGGCTTCTAAGAAAGGTTGAGCCTGCTCCAACTGGCGGCGCAGGTCGGGGCTGAGGGTTTGGGCGCGGAGTTCTTGCAGGCGGCTACCGATGTTTTCCACCCCGGTTGAGGAGGCGGGGGGCTTGAAGTAGGAGCGCAGCCAGTAACGGAGAGGGTTAAGGCTCTCGCGCAGGAGGGGGTCGCTTTGGCACAAAGCCCAGCGCACAGGGCGGTCGGTGAAGAAGTCATCGCGTTCAAATTCGTACATCAGGCGGCTTTTGCCCATGCCCGGCTCTCCAATGACCGCCAGAGAACCGGCAAATTTGCCCTGCCAGAGCGGAGCAACAAACTGACGCAGGCTTTCCATCTCGGCTTCGCGCCCGATGTAGCCGCCTTTGAAGAGGGCGGCGTATTCCAACTTGCGCCCTTGCAGGCGATAGACGTTTTGGGGTTGGGCAAAGCCCTTGAAGTTTTGCGCCCCCACAAAAGAAAGGTCAAACCCGGCGGCGCGGCGGGCAACGCGCTCGTCCAGCCAGATTTCGCCACGAGGGGCACTAATCATCAACCGGGCGGCGAGGTTGATGCCCCAGCCGTAGCAAGTGTATTCTTCCATCCAGTAACTTCCCATAAACCCGGCGCGGGAGATGTAGTAGGTTAGCCCGGCGGTGAAGGCAAACGGGGCTTGAGATTTTAATTCCAGCACAAAGTTGAGGGCGCGTTCCAGGTCGTTTTCATAGGCGACGGGCGCTCCCCAAAAGAAGAGCATGTTACAGCCTTTGTCGCCAAAATCCAGCCGGGTAAAAAGCCCGCCATAGCGTTCTTGCAAATCGAAAACGGATTGAGAGAAAGAGGCGAGAATTTCGTTGGGCAGTTCCGGCAGGCTGAGGAAGAGGTTAATCGCCTGGCGAAATTCGCTCTGAAAGTCTTCGTAGAGCAGTTCCGGGGGGAAGAAGGCGGTGAGGGCTTGGGGAGAAAACTGCCTGAGCGGAACAGTGCGCCCCGGCGGGAGAGCCTCTAAGAGGGTTTCTACAATAAAGTATTGGGCATAAGGGGTGGCGGAAAAGGTTTGGCGCAGTTCGTTGTACACTTCCGGGGTGAATACAATCTGCCCCGCCTGAGCGTTGTGCTCGGCGCGAGCCGATTCGTCTATGGCTTTGCCCTGAAAGTAGTAGGTGGCGCGTTTTTCATCTTTGGAGCGTAAAATCCCCCAAAAGGCAGCGCCCATTGCCAAGCCCACTTTGGCAGAGATGGGAAAACTGCCGTACTCGGTGGCGTGCAAAGGTTCCTGGCGCATCCGCTGCTGAATTTGCCAGGCGGCAGCGGCGGCTCTTTGGGCG
>DYNS01000250.1 GCA_020720965.1 Anaerolinea sp.
GAAAATCCAATTTTGTATTTATTTAACATCAAAGATCAAACATCTAGTGCGCTAATAAATTCTGTTGATTTCCAGCCTGGGATAGGGCTGGCATGGTCTCCTGATGGTCAAAGTATAGTATTTAGTTGTAGGGTTCAAAATACACTAGGATTAAGTCTTTGTCTGGTAAATATAACTAATAGTGAAAATATCCGAGTCCTCGTAAAATCTGAAATACTGGGCGCTTCAGACATAGTAGATGGAGCAACTTCTCCATCGTGGAGCAGTGATAAACAAAAAATTGTATTTCTATCATCAAGCACACCTTCATCTTCCTCATTAGGCGAAAAAATAGTCTCAACAAGAGATATTTGGTTATTTGATTTTTCTACCAACTCTGCAAAATTAGTGTTTTCAAACAACACTGAAGGCATTTCTTACATTTTCACACCCGTCTTATTATCAGAAGAGAATTCTATTTTATTTTCTGGGCGCGAAGACAATTTTAATACCCTCTTTAATTACAAAATTGATTCGCACCAGACACAAAATATTATGTTTACAGATAACAGTTTTGATTTAGTGGATTTTGTTTTAAGCCCTGATAGAAAATCTTTCTTGGTTCATGTTCCGACACTTGAAAATTCTACACAAAACTTTATACCGACTTTGTATTCTATGGACGGTCATTTATTGAAACAATTAAATTCACTGACAAATTTTCAAGTGATTTCTTGGAGTATCCAAGAATAAGATTCTGAGTTTCAGCCGTCATTCTGGTAGGCACAGGCTGCCCAACACCTCGATGGCAACCTGCTAGGAAAGGCTATATCAAAAACCTTTCTCTCGTGATAACATGATGCCATGATGACCGAAAACGTAAAAATTGTCGCCAAAAACCGCAAAGCAAGTTTTGAATACTTCTTGCTGGAACACTTTGAAGCCGGTCTTTCCTTGCAAGGCAGCGAGATTAAATCCATCCGCGCCGGGCAAATCAGTCTATCCGAAGCCTACGTGGAGATTGAAAACGGAAAAGAAGCCTGGCTGCTGGAAGCCCACATTGCCCCCTACGAACAAGCCAACCGGAACAATCACGAACCCAAACGACCCCGCCGCCTGCTGCTTCACAAAAGAGAAATTCGGCAACTCTGGAGCAATGTCCGGCAAAAGGGCGTTACCATCGTCCCCTTGCAGGTCTACCTCAAAAACGGACGCGCCAAAATAGAAATCGCCCTCGCCAAGGGCAAAAAACTACACGACAAGCGCGAAACCATCGCCAAACGAGACCAAGAGCGTGAATCGGCGCGAGAAATGCGAAACCCATGAGTAACCCATCCACCATCGGCGGCATTAACCTTCTGCCAGAAGACCAAAAACGGGAAGTCTATAGCCGTATCATTCCGCAAGGGCTGCTAAAGCGATTCAACCTGCCAGAAACCGGCTCGCAACGCCTGCAAAGTTTATTGCAGTTCAAATTTGCGCCTGGCGCAACCGATGTGGAAATGTCGCTGTACCACGAACAACGCTTTCCAGACCCCATTTTGTACGGGCATCTCAGCGATACCCTTGCCGGGCAAATTCACGTCCTACTGTACATCCTCAACGACCCGGAAACGCCCCGCTTTGGGGTGGATAGAATGCCGGATGGCTCTGCCACCCGCTTTGGAACCCTGCAACGTAACACCCAAGCCGAGGCGGATGCCCTCGCCGCCGGGCTTGCGCCAGGGCAGGTTCGCAAGGGTCTGCGTCTGCTCTCCCCCGCCATAGAGACTTTTGAGCAGTTTATTGCCAGCCTGGGGCATGATATTTACTTTGTGGAACCGCTCTACTACCATAATGCAGTCATCTTTGAGCGCTATGGGTTTACCTATCAGATGGGGAAAAAGATGATGGACAGAATCGAAGCCGGGTTCCGGGAGGGTGGCGAGTTGCACCTGCGCCTGGATGAATCCTCCCCCTTTCGACAGAAACGAGCCAGCGAGAGTATTCGGCTGCGCTCCTGGGCAATTCACGATGGCGTTTTGGGCGAGCCATTTACCAATGTAACGATGTATAAACGCATTGGCAAACATGCCGGGGTTTCCAGCTGCCCCGGTTGCGCGTGGTAGGGGCTAGGGTCCCCAACGGGGCTGCCAATCGCAGTAGGTGTTTTCGGTCAGGCGAGTGAGGGCGGAGCCATCCAGACGCATGAGATAGATTTCACAGCCGTTGACGTTTTTGTATAAGTCGAAATAGGCGGTAAACGCCACCCATTCACCATCCGGCGAGAGGCTGGGTCCCTGGCTGTTGCCGCCGGAGGGGCTAATTTGGCGCGGATTTTGTCCGTTGGCATCCATCAGATAGAGTTCCCGCTGCCAGGGGCTGCCAGAGTAAGTAATGATGTGCTGCCCGTCCGAAGACCAATCGCTGCGCCCGCGCAGGAGGGGCAGGTCGGTGAGAATTTGAAAACCGGTTGCGTCCCGCCCGATGGTGGCGAGTTGGGGCAGGTTGTTATGCAGGGTGGCAAAAAGGATTTTTGCGCCGTCTGGCGACCAGGTGGCATCCCAGCCGGGGGAGTAGATTTGGCGGGGGTTGGTTCCATCCCGATTCATGAGCCAGATGGTGTCGTTTTGCCCGTTGCCGAGGGTGAAAGCGATTTCTTTGCCGTCTGGGGAGAGTTCCGGGGCGATGCCGGGCTGGTAGGTGCGGGTGATTTGCCCTGTGAGCAGGTCTTGTTCGTAAATTTCGTAGCGTCCATCCATGTTGGAGGCGTAAAGGACGCTTTTTCCGTCTGGGGAGAGGGAGGGGTAGTAGTGGTGGGCGTTGTCGTTGGCGGTGAGGCGGTGCCAACCTGTACCATCCGCGTTGATGAGGCAGATTTGGTCGCGGGTGTTGTCTTTGAAGATTTGACAAACGTAGGCGATTTTTCCGGCGGGGGCAGAGGGGGGATTCCTGGTTGGGGCGGGGGAGGCGCTGGAGGGCAGGGTTGCCAGGCTGAGGGTGGGGGTTGTTCCTGCCGGGCGGGGGGGGAAGATGAGCGGGGGGGCGCTGGGCGCGGGGGGAATGCTGCGGGAAAATATCATTCCGCCAAGAAAGGTAAGCACGAGACAGGTTGCCCCCAACAGCAAGAGCAGACTGAGTTTAAGGGGTTTGCTCATTGCGCTGCGCGTTTTGGTATGCCATGAGGGAGCTTTGAGTCTCTTTGAAGGTGCCTTTTTGATGCAGAGCGAGGAAGGCTTGGATGAGATTGGGGTCGAAGTAGGTTCCGGCGTATTGGGCAAGGTAGAGCAGGACGGATTCTTCGGTGCCGCCTTTGCGGTAGGGGCGGTTGGAGAGGAGGGCATCCCAGACATCTACAATGGTGAAGATGCGGGCGGCGAGGGGGATTTCTTCGCCTTTGATGGCGCGGGGGTAGCCGGTTCCGTCCCAGTGTTCGTGGTGGCAGTAGGGGATGTCCAGGGCGGGGCGGAGGTATTCGATGGGATAGAGCATTTGCAGGGCGTATTCCGGGTGACGGCGCATTTCCTTCCATTCTTCCTCGGTGAGGGGTCCGGGTTTTTGGAGGATATGGTCGGGGATTGCCATTTTGCCAATGTCGTGAAGGAGAGTGCCGCGCCGCAGGTGGATGATTTGGTCTGGGGGCATGCCGAGTTCCTGGGCGAGGCGGACTGCCATTTCGGTTACTCGCTGGGTGTGCCCTTCGGTTTCTTTATCGCGCAGGTCTAGGACTCGTGACCAGCCTTCGATGGTGGCGTCGTAGGCGGCGGCAAGGTCGTAGTGGGCGCGTTGCAGTTCCACTTCGGCGCGTTTGCGCTCGGTGATGTCGCGGATGATGGTGAGGACGGATGCTTCGTGGTTGACTTCGATGACGCGGGCGGAGATAAGCCCTATCCAAATTTCGCCGCTTTGGCGCTGGAAGGTTCCTTCCATGTTTTTTACTTCGCCTTGCTGGCGAATTTGGGTGTGGAAGGCGGCGTTTTGGTCTAAATCTGCCCAGATGTTGACGGAGAGGGAGGGGCGACCGACTACCTGAGCGGGGTGATAGCCGGTGAGGCGGGCAAAGCCTTCGTTAATTTCGATGTATTGCCCGTCTGAGAGGCGGTTGATGGAGATGGCGTCTGGGGAGATGTAAAAGGCTTTGGAGAATTTGTCTTCGGAGAGGCGCAGGGCTTCATCGGCGCGGCGTTTTTCGTCCCGGAGGGCTTTTTGTTGCAGGGCGCGGTCTACGGCTTGCCCCAGGCGGCTGAGGCGGTCTTTGAGGAGGTAGTCGGTTGCGCCTTGCTTCATCGTCTCTACCGCGGCTTCCTCGCTGATGGTTCCGGTAATGACGATGAAGGGAATATCGCGTCCGTATTCTTTGAGCAGGTTAAGGGCTTGCAGGGCGGTGAATTGGGGCAGGCTGTAATCTGCCAGGATAATATCCGGGTTGGCGAGGAGAGCCTTTTGGTAGTCGGGTTGGGTGTCTACGCGAGTATGTTGATATTCGTAACCGGAGCGTTTGAGCTCGTAGAGGATAAGTTCCGCATCGGCAGGGCGGTCTTCCAGGATGAGTACCTGAAGGGGGGTCTCTGGCATGGGGTTTTCCTAACTGGCGGAAGGAACCTGGTTAAGGAGAAGCCAGTAAAGACCGACATCGCGCACTGCCTGGGTGAATTGCTCGAAGTCTATGGGTTTGACGATGTAACTATTGACCCCCAGGTTGTAACTTTGGATAATATCGCGCTCCTCGCGGGAGGAGGTGAGGATGACTACTGGAACGTTGCGGGTGGCAGGGTTGGATTTGAGCTCGCGCAG
>DYNS01000568.1 GCA_020720965.1 Anaerolinea sp.
GCGAACTCGCCCAACGCGCCGGGCTGGGCTGGGTTGGTAAAAACTCCATGCTGATTAACCCCACGGCAGGCTCCACATTTTTTCTGGCGGAAATTCTACTCGGCATTGAACTCGAACCCGACGATACCCTCATCACCGACCACTGCGGCACCTGCACGCGCTGCATCACCGCCTGCCCCACGCAAGCCATCCTCCCCAATCGCACCCTCGACGCGCGCCGCTGCATCTCCTACCTCACCATCGAAAACAAAGGCGACATCCCCGAAGAACTGCGCCCCCCCATGCAGGATTGGATTTTCGGATGCGACATCTGCCAGATGGTCTGCCCGTGGAATCGATTCTCCGCCCCGCCTGATTCTGCCTTCGAGCCGCCGACCCCGCTTCGCATCTCCGCCCCAGACCTGACTCTGTCATCCGTTGAGTTTAATCGCCGCTTCAAGCGCAGCCCCCTCAAACGCGCCAAACGGCGCGGAGTTTTACGCAACCTGGCAGTCGCAATCGGCAACAGCGGAAACAAAACCGACCTTCCCATTCTGGAGCAAGCCATTCAAGATGACGAACCCCTTGTCCGCGAACATGCGAAGTGGGCAAGAGAAAAAGTGAGAAGTAAAAAGTGAGAAGTGAAATGAAAAAACTTTTGATCGCCACAAACAACAAAGGCAAAGTAAAAGAATTGCAAGACCTGCTCAAAGATACGGGTCTCGAACTCGTTACTCCCGCAGAGATCAACCTCGATCTCGAAGTGGAAGAAGACGGCGCGACCTACGCCGAAAACGCCGCCAAAAAAGCCCGCGCCTTCGCCCACGCCAGCGGATTGATTTCCCTAGCCGATGACTCCGGGCTTGAGGTAGATGCCCTCGATGGCGCGCCGGGGTTATATTCCGCCCGCTACCACCCCAAACCTGGCGCCAATGACGCCGACCGCCGCGCCTATCTGCTTGAAAACCTCGCAGGCAAACCGCGCCCGTGGACAGCGCACTTCCATGCCACCATCGCCATTGCCGTTCCCGAACAGGAGGTTCAGGTCGTGGATGGCAACTGCTACGGCGAGATCATCCCCGAAGAACGCGGCACAGGCGGCTTTGGCTACGACCCCATCTTTTTACTTTCTGAGTTGAACAAAACAATGGCAGAGTTGGAAATGGACGAAAAAAACCGCTTCAGCCATCGGGCAAAAGCGGTGATGAATGCAATTCCTGTTTTGAAGAAAATCTATTCGGGTTGATCAATCACAGGCGTAACGCGCTTTTTTCTTGCTTTTTTCACTTTCAGCGGAATCCCATCCACAAACTTCTTCAACAAATCTGCAACGGCATCGGGTTGTTCCAGCATCACCATGTGACC
>DYNS01000569.1 GCA_020720965.1 Anaerolinea sp.
CCCAGTAACGCCTCTAACACTCTACCGGCGTGCTCCAAGGCGTGATAGAAGTCCACAATCTGGATGGCCGTGGGAAAACAGAGCCGCCCCATGTTTTCCAACCCCGCCGCCCCATCGATGAGCAGCACCACTTGCAGGGCCAAGGCCAGACCGCGACGGATCGCCTCCTGCCGCAAGCAGGGGCCAAACTCATCAATCGGGACCAAGCCCGAGACGTAGGTGGTCGATTCGTAGTCGCGCACGGGGTGGCCTTTTTCATCTCGCTGGTGCTGGGTGAACACGCACCCCAGATACGCCATGCGTGTTTTGGCACTCCCGTCGGCTTGTTTGCCCGCGCGCCCCTCCAGTTCTTCTTTGCGCATCGGCACGCCAGTGGCATCCGCGCTGATATACAGGATCGGTACTGCCGAACCGCCGGGTTGGGCCTGGCGCTCTTGCCAGACTTGGGCTGCTCCGCCCACCCGTTGCACTACTCGCTGAATCTGGCGCGCGGACACGTCGATGCCGCCGGTTTCAGCCAGGTGTTGTTGCGCTTTCTCATAGCCCATTTCATCGGCCCCCTCCAGACACAGCAACCGCGCCAAAGCCGGCGTGTAGGCCACTTCCAAACCCAGCGCGGCATCCGCTGGGTAGTGTCCCTGTTTCTTGCCCGGATGGTAGTAATAGTCCCGCTCCAAGGGGAAGGCGCCAAACATGCCCTGCAGTTGCAGGGTTTTCCGCCCTTTCCAATGCTCCCCCGGCCGGGGTTGGTAGGCGGCATCCAGGCGATCGGCGGCTTGTTGCAGGAGAAATCCCACCAACGCGTTGGCGGGCTTGAAAATGGCCGTGCGCATCAGCACCTCCATTTGTTGCACCGCCGCCCCGGTCGGCGCCTGAGCAGAGAACCGGGCCATCAATTGCTCGATTTCCTCTTCCTGGGCGAGGAGGAAGAGGGCGCTCTTTTTTTTTGCGCCGTAGCCGACTGGCACTGGCGGGTATGGGCCACCGTTAGGTCGATGAATTGTGCGGCCAGCGCTTCAAACCGTTGGCGATTGGCAATGGCGGCCTGTAAGCCCGGGGCCTCCTCGGCGGAGATGCGCCGACTCACATTCCGGCCATCTTGCCAGACCTGATGCTTATAGTAGGGGCCGACTTGGCAGGTCCGCCCGCCAGCGGAACTGGTCCTGTATTCAGCTTTGAGGCTCCCCTCCTCCATACTCTGGAGGGATGCCATTTGGTGGATAAGGTGAGTTCGCTGGGTCAGAAAATTGGTATTCACTGCCCGAATATGTCTATAGACTAGACATTGGGCAAGCGAAAGATGACCGAAGTCACGAAATACCGTAACTGTGTCTTCCGCCCC
>DYNS01000570.1 GCA_020720965.1 Anaerolinea sp.
TTGCCGATGCCCATATTGACATGGCGAACTATGGTCGCCACGACCCGCAAACCGGTTTACCCCTGCGGGTGCTGGATTTTCTCAAATCGCTGGATGTCATTGTCGAAACCGCCATCACCGAACGGGTAGATTTAGTCATCTTTGCCGGGGATGCCTACAAAGACCGAACCCCCGTCCCCACCTTTCAGCGCGAATGGGGCAAACGAGTGCGGAGACTCTCGCAGGCGGGCATTCCCACCATTTTACTGGTCGGCAATCACGATACATCCCCCTCCATTGGGCGCGCCCACGCCCTGCAAGAGTTTGAAACCCTCGGCATTCCCTACATCCACGTCATTTCAAAGCCTCAAATGCTCACCCCGCAAGACCTCGGCATCCCGGCGCAGGTCATTGGCATCCCCTGGGTTTCCCGCTCTGGCATTTTGGCAAACACCGAAACCGAAACCAACCAGGCATACCAGGAGATTGAAGAACGCCTGACCGAACTGGTGAATCAATTCATCCAAAAATCCGACCCGGCTCTACCTCTCCTCCTCACCGCCCACGCCTCGGCGCAGGGTGCCACCTACGGCGCGGAACGAACCGTCATGCTCGGCGCAGATATGACCCTCAGCGGCGGCTTGCTCAAAAACCCCCGGCTCGACTACGTTGCCCTGGGGCATATTCACAAAGCCCAAAACCTCAACGAAGGTCAGCATCCCCCGGTCATTTACCCCGGCTCCATAGAGCGGGTGGACTTTGGTGAAGCCGCCGATGAGAAATTCTTCGTCACCGCCCAAATCCAACCCGGCAAAACCGAGGTGCAATGGCGCAAACTGACCGGCGTGCGCCCCTTCCTTAGCGCCTGGCTAAAACTGGAAAACACAGAAAATATCAGCGCCCAACTCAAAGCCGCCCTGCCCGACCCCAAAAACTTCCCCAACGCCATCATCAAACTCATCATCGAATACCCGCGAGATTACGAGCGCCTCATAGACGAAGCCGAACTGCGCCAATACACCGCCTCCGCCTTTGAATTCCACCTCGTCAAACGCCCCCAATCCCCAACCCGAATCCGCTTGCAGGGCGGCGCGGGCATTGCCAGCCTGCCCCCCCCTGCCCTGCTACAAACTTACTGGCAAACCCAGCACCTCCCCGAAGCCGAAATAAGCGCCCTGCAAGAACTCGCCGCGCCCCTCCTTACTCAACTAGCCTCGGATTAACCCCCTGTTACGGAACTGCCATGCTACCCCCTGCAAAAGCGTTTATTCTTGGCGCAACCATGCGCTGGATATACATCTCCCCCCATCTGGATGACGCCGTCCTCTCCTGCGGCGGTTTAATTTGGGAACAAACC
>DYNS01000571.1 GCA_020720965.1 Anaerolinea sp.
CTCTGGCTCCTCCGCGCAAAAAAGAAAACGCACCCCTCCCGATGAAACAAATCCCCTATTGAAAGCAAACTTTTCTATCCCTTCCCCCTCTTTCTTCGTGCCTTTGTGTCTCTGTGAGAGTCCCCTTTCCCCTTTTTCAGCTTTCAAGTTTCATCCTTCTTCCCCCCTCTTCCTTTCGCTCACTTCGCCCTTCTAACTTCTCACTTCTTCCCTCCCCCCATCTGCGTTCATCTGCGCCATCTGCGGTTTCCCTCTTCTCCCCTTCGTAGTTCCATTTCTTCCCCCCGCCATCCTCAAACAACCATCAACTAACCTAACAATGGCAACCCTTGTAAAACTTTTCCCCGTTTGGCTGATTCTGGCTTCCGCAGCCGGGTTGATCTGGCCCACACAAATCGTGCGCTTCGGCGGCCCAAACACCACCGTTTTTTTGCTCGCAACCGTCATGCTGGGCATGGGGCTAACTCTCACTTTCAAAGACTTCCGCCGCATAGCCAACAAAAAACGGGCAGTCGGAATCGGTTTTTTCGCCCAGTTTGCCATCATGCCCTTGCTCGGTTGGGCGGTGGCTAAATCCCTTGCCCTCCCGCCAGACTATGCGATCGGGCTGATCCTCGTCGGATGCTGCCCAGGCGGCACCGCCTCAAACCTCGTTTCCTATATCGCAAAGGGTGATGTCGCCCTCTCCGTTGTAATGACCGCCTGCTCGACCCTCGCCGCTGTAGCCCTCACCCCGCTGTTCACCCAATGGTATGCCGATGCCATCGTTCCTGTGGACGGATGGGCAATTTGTATCCAAACTTTTGAAGTCGTTGTGCTGCCAGTGCTGCTGGGCGTGCTTCTCAACCGTTTTGCACCTCGCCTGGTCCAAACGGTTTTGCCCGTCGCCCCCGCCGTTTCGGTTCTGGCAGTCTGCGCGATGAGCGCACTGGTCTTTGCCGCAAATGCAAGCGGTCTGATCGCTCGTGGTTGCGAGATTTTTCTTGCCGCATTCCTCCTCCACGCAAGCGGATTTGGCCTCGGGTGGCTCTTCGCGAAAGGGACAGGGATGCAAGCAGCCGATGCCCGGACAATATCGATCGAAGTTGGAATGCAAAACTCGGGACTGGCGATCGTCTTGGCGCAAAGGTCATTCCCAGGAATGCCTCTGGCAGCACTGGTCGGCGCAGTCTCCGGCGTAACCCATTCCGTCCTAGGCAGTTTGTTGGGTATCCTCTGGAACCGCTTCGGCTCCCCGAGAACATCCAACCAATAAAAATCTGATTTCTCAAGTCGCAAAACCCCCTTGGAGTGCGGAAGCATGATTCCGCTCTGGACGGGAAGGCACGACTT
>DYNS01000251.1 GCA_020720965.1 Anaerolinea sp.
CTTCTGGCGGCTTGGGGCGGGTGATGTGGATGTCATACAGCAACCTGAACCTGCCTCCCATGTTTGCTTCCATCTTTGTCCTGTCTCTTTCCGGCATGGCATCTTATGGCGCTATCACCTGGCTGGAGCGCAAGATTATCTGCTGGAAGAACACCCCAACATCCCTCTAACCCGGAGAACTGTATGAAACTTCGCTTCACTCTGCTCGGCTTGCTGCTCATTTCCCTTTTTGCCTCCTGCGCCCCCCCGCCGACCCCCGCCGCCCTTACCCCCCTCACTTTCATGGCAGGTTACAAACCTCAGGCAAACCTGCCCTTTGTCGGCGCCTACATTGCCAAAGAAAAAGGCTTTTTTGCCCAAAACGGGCTAAATGTCACCATCGAACATTCCAGCGGTAAAGGTGAACATTTGCAACTACTGGTTGCCGGAACGGTGCAAGTGACCACTATGGATGCCGCCACCCTTCTGCAACGCCGCGCCGACCCCGGCTTGCCGGTTGTATCTATTGCCCTCATTGGGCAGAAGGGTCAACAAGCCTTTGCCGCCCTGCAAGATTCCGGCATGGAAACCCCAAAAGATTGGGAAGGTAAAACTGTAGGCTACAAGGGCACGCCCCCGCCAGATGTATACGCCCTGCTCGCCGCAGCCGGAGCGGATGTAAACAAGGTCAACCTCGTCAATGTCGGCTTCGACCCTCGCGTCCTCACCGAAGGGCAGGTCGATGTCTACCCCGTTTTCAAATCCAACGAACCCTACCTCCTCCGCAGTTGGGGTTATCAGGTGCAGTTGTGGGATGCCGCCGATTACCAAGTTCCAACCCTGGGCTTGACCTACGTCACCAGTGAAACCTACCTGAAAGAAAACCCCGAAACCCTCACCCGTTTCCTGCGCTCCGTTTTACAGGGCATTGCCTACGCCCAGGCAAACCCCGTTGAAGCAGTGGATATAGTCCTGCAATATGCCGGACCCGAAACAGACCGCGCCCACATGGAATACATGCTCCAAACCGAGCTCGCCGATGCCCAAGCCGAACAAGGCTACGGCTGGCAAAGCCCGGAGCAATGGCAGGCGCTGACGGAGATGCTCATTACCTACCAATCCCTCCCCGCCGGAACAAGCCCCCAAGCCGCCTTCAACACCGAAATTTGGCAAGCCGCTCAAAAATAACGCCCCATTCCGCCTCCCGCAAGGGAGGCGGAAATCTTTATTTTGCGCGTAGCCAATTTGATGCACTTCCCTAATCCGCTTAATCAACAGGGCAGGGGGGGGCTAATCCGAACAGAGAATCCGAACTCCGCTTCTAAAATCCGTTGCCAAAACTCGCTACCACATAGTCCACCATCCGCGCCGGAATATTGACCCCGGTCGTGCTGATGCTGTTACGAAACTCCATCGTGTGGTTTACTTCATTTATCGTGTAGCCACTACCACTCTCGAAAATGTCAATCGCAAGTAAACCACCGCCAAGCGCCTGAGCGGTTCGAGAGCAAAGGTCACTTAATTCCGGGGTGAGGGGGCAATTGGTCGCCACGCCGCCCCGCGCCGTGTTGGTAATCCAATTCTCGGAGGAGCGGTAAATGGCGGCAATCGGCTCCTCGCCGACCACAAAGGCGCGAATATCTCGCCCCGGTTTGTGGACATATTCCTGCACATAGAAAACCTGATGGTTAACGCCCAGGGTGGATTTATGCTCAATCAACGCCTCCGCCATGTGACGATTCTCCACCTTTGCCAAGAGCCGCCCCCAGGAGCCGACTACCGGCTTTAGTACACAAGGGTAGCCCATCGCTTCTACTGCCTGCAAAGCGGATTCTTCATCAAATGCCATCAATACTCGCGGGGTCGGGATTCCGCTGCGGGAGAGTATTTGGCTCGTAACGTATTTATCGCCACAGCGTTCCGCCACTTCCGGCGTGTTTACTACTTTTGTGCCGTGCGCTGCAAAGATTTTGGAGATGTATAAGCCCCGCGAATAGGAGATGGAACGCTCAAAGAGCACGTCCACGCTTTCTGGCGGCTGCGTAATATCAAAATAACGCTCCCCATCCGAGATTCGAATCACCTCCACGTTGGGGCGTTTTTCCAACTCTTCCAGCAGATGTTTTTCTTCCACGCGCAGGCGGGTGTATAGAAAGCCAACTTTTATCATGGTATCTCCCTCTGAATTTTTGCGATGACCGCCTCCGTCATCGCACCTGTGGTCAGTTCCCCGCCAAAATCGGGCGTAACCAAGCCCTGCGCTATGCAGGTTGTGATGGCGTTGCGTAAGCGGGCAGCCGATTCCGCTTCGCCGAGGTGTTCCAACAGCAGCGCGGAGGCGAACAGGGTGGCGGCAGGGTTGGCTTTGCCCGTCCCTGCCAGGTTGGGGGCGGAGCCGTGTACCGGCTCGAAAACGGCGGCATCCTCGCCCAGGTTGGCAGAGGCGGCTACGCCCAATCCGCCGGTGAACATGCAGGCTTCATCGCTGAGGATGTCGCCGAACAGGTTGGTTGTGACAATGACCTGAAATTGCTCCGGGGCGCGGACAAGTTCCATGGCGCAGGTATCTACCAGCATTTCCACCATTTCTATTTGCGGGTATTGCGCGGCAACTTCCAACCCGACCTGACGAAACAGCCCGCAGCTTTGGCGCAAAACATTGGCTTTATGCACCAGGTGAACCCGCTCTCGCCCGCTTTGGGCTGCCAGGGCAAAGGCTTTGCGTATAATCCGCTCGGAGGCGTGCCGGGTAATAACCCGCTCGGTGATGGCGCGGTTGCCGTTTTCTTCCAGGCGCTCTATGCCGCTGTATAAGCCTTCGGTGTTTTCCCGCACTATCAGCAGGTCGATGTTGGGACGGGAGGAGGGGTGCGGCAGGGAAATGGTGGGGCGCAGGTTGGCGAATAAATCCAGCCTTTGGCGCATTTTCACAACCGGGGAAAAGTAACCGGGTAGGTTCGGAGGGGTGGTCACTGCTCCGAAAAGGGCGGCATCCGCAGCCCGGATTTGCTCCAGGGTGGAGTCGGGCAGGGGAGTGCCGAAACGTTCGTAAGCACCGAATCCAATTCCGGCATATTCCCATTGCAGGGGCAGGGCAAGGGCTTCCAGCACATCACGCGCCGATTGGATGACTTCCGGTCCAATGCCATCACCGGGGAGGAGGCAGATTCGGTGGGTCATGCCATCAGTTCCTGAATATCGTGCTGTTTGAGAAAGTTTACAATGCCGCCCGCCTTCGCAATTTTGAGTACAAAAGGCGGGAGGGGCTGCGCCTGAAAGCGCTGACCGCCGCTGAGGTTGTGGATGACTCCGGTGGCGAGGTCTACTTCCACTTCATCCCCCTCGCGGATTCCGGCTACCGCTTCGGGGCATTCCAAAATGGGCAAGCCGATGTTGATGGCGTTGCGAAAGAAGATGCGGGCGTAAGAAGCCGCAATGACGCATTTTGCCCCAGAGCCTTTAATGGCGATGGGGGCGTGTTCCCGCGAGGAGCCGCAGCCAAAGTTTTGCCCGGCAACAAGGATGTCGCCGGGGCGAACGTTTTTGGCATACTCCGGTTTGACCTCGCAAAAGACGTTTTTGGCGAGGTCTTGCGGGTCTATGGTGATATTAAAGCGTCCGGGGATGATTTCATCCGTGTTCATGTTTTCTGCAAAAGTCCATGCTTTAGCCATGATTTTCTCCTTTGAAGACATTCATCATTGCTCTTGGGTCTGTAATTCTCCCGGTGAGAGCGGTGGCGGCGGCGGTTGCCGGGCTTGCCAGGTAGATTTCGGAAAGGGGGCTGCCCATGCGCCCGATGAAGTTTCGGTTCATGGTGGTAAGGGCGCGTTCTCCAGCAGCGAGGATGCCGCCATGCCGACCAATGCAAGCCCCGCAGCCGGTTCCAGTAACGGTACAACCGGCATCGAGCAGGGTTTCTATCAGCCCGGTTTGCATGGCTTTTTTGTAAATGCGAGTGCTGGCGGGGGTGACGATGACGCGCACAAACGGGTTCACTTTTTTGCCGCGCAGGATGTTTGCCACAATTTGCAGGTCTTCGTAACGGGCGTTGGTGCAGGTGCCGATGTACACTTCGTGAACTTGCAGCCCTTCCACTTCGGAGAGCGGCTTCACGTTGTCTACATCGGGGTGGCAGGCAATTTGAGGGGCGAGGCGGGAAACGTCCAGATGGATAACTTTCTCGTAGTGCGGGTTTTGGGGCTGAATTGGCTCAAAGGTTCCCTGGGCGGGGGTTTCGTCTCTCAGGTAGTCCAGAGTCACCTGGTCGGCAGCGATGAGACCGCATTTTGCGCCAATTTCAGTGGACATGTTAGGGAAGACGATGCGCTCGTGCATGGGCAGGTGGGCAATGTATTCGCCGCCGAATTCCACCGAACGGTAGGTCGCGCCATCCATGCCGAGCATCCCGGCGAGGGCAATCATCACGTCTTTGGCGTACACCCCCGGCTGAGTCTGCCCGCTGAGTTCGATGCGGATGGTTTCCGGCACCCGAAACCAGCATTTGCCCGTTACCCAGGCGGCGGCGATTTCGGTGGAGCCTAAGCCCGCGCCAAAAGCGCCCATGGCGCCATAGGTGTTGGAGTGCGAATCCGCACCGATGATGACCGCG
Source organism: Anaerolinea sp. (assembly GCA_020720965.1). Lineage (GTDB taxonomy): Bacteria > Chloroflexota > Anaerolineae > Anaerolineales > Villigracilaceae > UBA5195. Next base: position 4,592 of record DYNS01000251.1, read on the forward strand.
CCAGGGGTGACGAAGCCTTCCTCCAGCATCACCTGATGGCATACGCCCTGGGTGAAGAAGTGCGGAAGTTGCTGCTCTTGCACAAAGTCTATAAT
>DYNS01000572.1 GCA_020720965.1 Anaerolinea sp.
GTGGCCCATGTGCGCGGCGGCAAGGCAGACGGGGTCTGGGTAGGGTTTGGTGTGCGGGGCGCTGAGGGCAGTGATGATGACCGGGAAAAACCGGGTAAGCCCAAAGTGTGCCAAAAATGCCCGGGTGGAGACTTCGTCTCTGGCGCTGACAACTGCCATGGGGTAGTGAGGCGCGAGGCGCTCCAGCATTTCCTCCACGCCGGGGATGAGCAGAAAATGGCGCAGTGGGCGCGGGTTTGCCCGGTTCAGCCATTCTGCTGCGCGGCTGAGGGTGGAATCGAGCCCCCACTGGTCCGAAAGGTTCATCAGCAGGTTGCCGGGGGTTTCTGCCCACATGACAAAACGGCGGGCAGCCAAGGCGGAGTCTTTTTGGGGCAGCAGGGGGCGCAAAGGGCGGAAGAATCGCTCAAATTTTTGCGCGTAGATGTCGTCTGTGTCGCTGAGAGTTCCATCCACGTCAAAGCAAAGGGCGCGAATTTGGCTGACATTGAGGGGCATGGCATTTTCCTTTCTGGCGCAATATTACACGAAAAAACCTTTTTTTGCGCCCTCCGGCTGCCTTATGCTATACTCGCCACAGCGTTTTTATCAGCCCCTTTTGTTTGCGGAGAATCTATGTCTCAGGAAGAACGCGCCGATTTGAAACTGCTCTACCAGGCAAGCCGGGAATTTGCCTCTGCCCTGGAGTTGAAAACTGTCCTTACCCGTGTTTTGTTTGCTGCCCTCAATAACGTGGGCGGAGAACGCGCCTCCATTGTGGTGATGGATGACAACGGGCGGGCAGTCGATTCTGCGATTGTGTACGGCAACCAGGTGAGAGAGAATACCATTACCCAACTGCGCGAAACCATAGAACGCGGGCTGGCGGGTTGGGTGGTGCGCCAAAAAGAAGCCGTCCTTGTGCCGGATACCAGTAAAGACCCGCGCTGGCTGCGCCGTGAAGACGATGCCCAAGACCGCAGCGGTGCAAAGTCTGCCATGTGCGTCCCTCTCATGGCGCGCCAAAAGGTGGTGGGCGTGCTGACCCTCGTTCACCCGGTGGTCGGTTCTTATAATGAAGACCACTTCCGCCTTATGTGCGCCATCGCAGACCAGGCGGGGATTGCCATCCTCAACGCCCGTCTCTTTACCGAAAGTCAGCGTCAGGCGCGGGTGATGACGGTGCTGGCAGAAGGCTCTGCCAACATGAGTCTTTCGGTGCGGCTGGAAGATATTTTTGCCAGCATCCTGGCGCAGACGATTAAAGCCTTGCAGGTGGAAACCGCCTGCCTGGGTTTGGTGCAAGCCGACCAGGTTGTTTTTCGGGCGGCGGAAGGCTTGGG
>DYNS01000252.1 GCA_020720965.1 Anaerolinea sp.
GCCTGGTGGAACGGGAGACAAGCCCGCGTCTCCCACGTAGACACCTTCTCACGCGCCTACCTCACCTACACCAACACCCGCAACATGCACCGTTACGGGCGCGGAGCCGCCTTTGAACGCGCCCAGGAAACCTTTTACGCCTCTCGCGGCTGGAGTGACGCCTACGGCTACCTGGCAGTCGCCACCGGGCGCGCCGAAACCATGCTAGACCCCATTATGAACATCTGGGACTGCGCCCCCTTCCCGGTCATCTTCCGCGAGGCAGGCGGCTACTTTGGCAGTTGGGACGGGCGCGAAGGGCACACCCACGAAGAAGCCCTCGCCTGCAACGCCGCCCTCAAAGACCAGGTCATTCAACTGCTGCAAGGCTAAACCCCCATGCCCACCATCCGCCCCGCCACCCCCGCCGACTCCCCCCAATGGCTTGCCCTGCGCCTCGCCCTATGGGATGACCACACCGAAGAAGAAATGCTCGCCGAAATGAAAACCCTGCGGCAAGACCCGCAGCAAGCCGTATTTTTAGCCGAAGAAAACGGCGTGCTGATTGGCTTTGCCGAAACCAGCCTGCGAAAATACGCCGATGGCTGCGACACATCCCCGGTCGGCTACCTGGAAGGCTGGTACGTTGCCCCCGAACACCGCCGCACCGGAATAGGCAGCGCCCTGGTTCGCGCCGCAGAAACCTGGGCACGCGCCCAAGGCTGCCACGAAATGGCATCCGACACCTGGCTGGAAAACGAAACCAGCATCCGCGCCCACCTGCACCTGGGCTACGAAGAAGCCGAGCGCCTGGTACACTTTACAAAGAAAATTTAGGAGCCTCCCATGATTCTTCACATCAACGGCACAGACTACCCCCTGGAAGCCCCCGCCCACACCAGCCTCCTCGCCGCCGTGCGGCAGTTGGGCTTTCACTCCGTAAAATTCGGCGATGAACATGGCTACACCGGCGCAGATACCGTGCTGCTAGACGGAAAGCCCATCAACGCCGGTCTCATGCTCGCCGCCCAAGCCCAGGGACACAACATTGCCACCCTCGAAGCCCTGGGCGAACACCCCGAACAAGGCTGGCGCAAAACCGACGGCTTGCACCCCCTCCAAAAAGCCTTCATCGAGACCGGCGCCATCCAATGCGGCTACTGCACCCCGGCGCAAATCCTCGCCGCCAAAGCCCTGCTAGATGCAAACCCCACCCCCACCGAAGCCGAAGTCCGCCAAGCCCTGGCAGGCGTGCTGTGCCGCTGCACCGGCTACGTTAAACCGATTGAAGCCGTAATGCGCGTGGCATCAAGTGCCAAACCTGCAATTCCCAATGAAAACCCGATACCTGAAACCGAAACACCCAACACTCTCACCTACCGCACCGTTGGCAAACCCGAACCCAAAGTGGATGCCGTTAAACTGGCGCAGGGCAAACCCGCCTTCGCCGCCGACCTGGAACTGCGCGGTTTGCTGCACGCCAAAGTATTACACTCCCCGCACGCCCACGCCCGCATCACCCGCATAGATGCCTCCCGCGCCCGCGCCCTGCCGGGAGTCGCCGCCGTACTCACCTGGCAAGACATCCCCCGCGTGGTCTATTCCACCGCCGGGCAAAGCGACCCCATCCCCGGACCGCTGGACACCTTCTCGCTGGATAACAAAGTCCGCTTCGTGGGCGACCGGGTGGCATTTGTCGCCGCCGAAACCCCCGAAATCGCCGAAAAAGCCCTGGGGTTGATAGAGGTCGAATACGAGATACTGCCCGCCATCCTGGATATGCGCGAGGCGTTGGATAACCCCGTCCTCCTCCACGACGAGCCGGAATACGTCAACTTTGCCGACTCTGCCCCCCATCGCAACCTCGCCGCCGAAATCCGCATTGATATTGGCGACGTGGAAAAAGGCTTCGCCGAAGCCGATGAAATCTTTGAGGGCGAATACGAAGTGCCAAAGGTACAACAGGCACACATCGAGCCGCATGTCGCCCTCACGTCCTGGGACGAAGACGACCGCCTCGTCATCCGCACCAGCACCCAGGTTCCCTTCCACGTCCGGCGGATGCTTGCGCCGGTGTTGGGGCTGCCTGTCAAGCGCATCCGCGTCATCAAGCCGCGCATTGGCGGCGGCTTTGGCGGCAAACAAGAAGTGTTGATGGAAGACGTAGCCGCGCACCTGACCATTGCCACCCGCCGCCCGGTGCTATACGAATACACCCGCGAAGAAGAATTTACCGCCGCCCGCTCCCGTCACCCCATGCGAATCCGCATGAAGACCGGCGTAAAACGGGATGGAACCATCACCGCCAACGCCATGTACGCCCTCAGCGACACCGGCGCAAACGGGGCGCACGCCCTCACCGTCACCGGCAACACCGGGCACAAAAGCATGGCGCTCTACGTTGGGGATGGCGAATACCGAAAATCGCCCAATATCCGCTTCTATGCCGATATTGTTTACACGAACACCCCGCCCGCCGGAGCCTTCCGAGGCTATGGCGTGCCGCAAGGCTATGTGCCGTTGGATATGCACATGGATAAAATTGCGCGGGCGCTGAAGCTGAACCCGCTGGAATTCCGCCTCAAAAACGCCCTCCGCGCCGGAGAATACCACCCCTTTAGCACCGCCTGGAACGAAGGGCGCGAACCCCGCCCGGAAATCATCCACACCGTTGGGCTGGAAGAATGCGTGCAGAAAGGCAAAGCGGCAATCGGCTGGGATGAAAAGTTTGGGAATGAATCTTGGCGAAATTCAGTATCAGGTATCAGGTATCAAACGCCAGGCAAAGACCTGACGCCTGACACCCACAGCGCCAAGCGAAAAGGAATCGGCGCGGCGTTGGTAATGCAGGGAACCGCCATCCCCTATCTCGATATGGGCGGCGCTTCCATTAAAATAAACGATGACGGCTCCTTCAACCTGCTGGTCGGCGCAACCGACCTCGGCACCGGCTCCGACACGGTTTTGGGGCAAATGGCAGCCGAACTGCTGGGCGTGCCGCTGGAAGATATTCTGGTCTTCTCCTCCGATACCGACTTCGCCCCCTTTGATAAAGGCGCGTATGCCTCCTCCACCACCTACATTTCTGGCACGGCGGTTGTAAAAGCGGCAGAAATGGCGGCAGCACAAATTAAAAAGCGGGCGGCGGAGATGCTCGGCGCGAACACCGCGCCTTCTGAGATTAAACTATTCCACCGCGCCGCCCACGCCCCGGACGGTCGCTCTGTTCCTCTGCGCGAAATTGCCCTGGAAAGCCTGCACCGCAGCAACCAGGAGCAAATTATGGGCATAGGCAGCTACGTTTCGCCCTCCTCCCCGCCGCCTTTTGCCGCCCAATTTGCAGAAGTGACCGTAGATACCCAAACCGGCGCGGTGACGGTAGACAAACTCGTCATGGCGGTAGATGCCGGGGTCATCATCAACCCCCAAACCGCCTCCGGGCAAATTGAAGGCGGCATGGCGCAAGCCCTGGGCTACGCCCTCTGCGAAGAAATGCGCTACGACCAAACCGGGCAGCCCCGCGAGCGCGACCTGCGCGACTACCACATCCTCCGCGCCGATGAAATGCCGGAGATGCAGGTCATCTTCGTCCCCACCTTCGAGCCGAGTCACCCGTTTGGGGTCAAGGCAGCTGCCGAAATCCCGATGGATGGGGTTGCCCCGGCGGTAGGGAATGCCATTCGTAACGCCATCGGCGCAGATGTAGACTCAAACCCCTTCACCCCCGAAAGAGTCTGGCAGGCTATACAAGCCCAAAGATAGGTACAATCAACCCATGAGCGCCAACACCATCATCCCCCTCTACAGCACCCGCGGAGACGCAGAAGCCTTTTTGCTATACCCACACCTTTACAATCGCGGCGGCGAATGGGTTGGCTTCATCACCCCGGAAAAAGAAATCTACTCCGTGCTGGGCTACCACGTCGGCAGTTTGGCGGCGGGACCGCGCATCTTCCGCCGCCGCTCGGCAGAAGAAAAACCGCGCCTGCGCCCGCCCGCCGCCCCGCCCAAAATCCGCGTACCCAACCATATCCCCCTCCCCCGCCTGATGGGGGACGTACCCTTTGAAATGGTGGACGTTTTGCAAGAAGAACCAGAACGCCTGCACACCCTGGACTCTGGCGAAATGCGCCAAGACCTGGACTAGCCACCCACTTCTCACTTTCCACTTCTCACTTCCCACTCCCTATGGAACCTCGCCCCCTCAGCGCCTCCCGCGTTACCCTTGCCCAATTCATGCAGCCAGAACACGCCAACGCCCTCGGCAACGTGCATGGCGGCTGGATAATGAAACTGGTGGACGAATGCGGCGCTCTCGCCTGTATGCGCCACGCCCGCAGCCGGGTGGTAACGGTGGTCATGGATAGCATGACCTTCCGCCAACCCATCAAAGTCGGCGACCTGGTCACCCTCACCAGCCGAGTCACCTACACCGGCAGAACCTCCATCGAAGCAGAAGTGCGGGTGGAAGCCGAAAACCCCATCACCGGCGAGCGCACCCACACCAACACCGCCTACCTGGTCTATGTGGCGCTGGATGAACACGGCGAACGCGTCCCCGTCCCACCCGTCTTTGCCCAAACCCCAGAAGAAGAAGCCGCGCTGGAAGCCGGAAAAAAACGCCAACACCAACGGCTTCAGCAAAACTAACATGACCACCCCCGAACCCC
>DYNS01000573.1 GCA_020720965.1 Anaerolinea sp.
AAGGAAGGCGGAGCCAAATTTACCCGTTTTGTTGAAGTAGCCAACCGTCAGCAGAGCCACCGCAGCCAGCAGAGCGGGGATAAGCCCGTTTACGCCGGATTTGGTGAGGATGTCGGTTTCAAAGAAGGTCCATACAACGAAGGCAACTGTCAGGGCGGTGGCGGCAATCCAAGCTTGGAAGGAGATGGCTTTGGCGCGTTTTTCCACTTCGCCTTCGGTTTTGAGAGCGAGATAGTTGGCGCCGTGCATCAGGAAGAGGGCGACAAAGACCAGCCCGCCGAGGATGGAATAGGGGTTGAGCAGGGGCAGCAGCCCGCCGTAGTAGTTCATTTCGGAATCGATGGCGAAGCCGCGCATGAGATTGGCTACGGCAACGCCCCACAGCAGGGCGGGGAGGGCGCTACCAAAGAAGATGACCCAGTCCCAGTTGGAGCGGGCGGAGGATGCGGAGCGGTGACGGTATTCAAACGCCACGCCGCGCAGGATGAGGGCGACCAGCATTAACACCAGGGCGAGGTAAAAGCCGCTGAAGAGGGTGGCATAGACCTGGGGGAAGGAGGCGAACATTGCGCCCCCGGCGGTAATCATCCAGACTTCATTGCTATCCCAAATGGGTCCGATGGTGTTGATGATGGCGCGGCGTTCTTCGTCTTTTTTGCCGAGGAAGGGTAGCAACATGCCTACGCCGTAATCGAAGCCTTCCAGAAAGAAGAAGCCGATAAACAGGACAGTGACCAGAATAAACCAAAGGATTTGCAGGTTCATTGTTTTTCTCCGTCAGAAAAAATTAGTCGGCAGCCGCGCCCTGATGGGCGGCTTCTTTGGTGCTGCCTGTTCCGGCTTTCACCGCCAGGTTGAAGGCGATGATGCCCAGCACGGTGTATAAGCCCACGAACAGAACCAGCGAGAGGACGATGTTCCAGGCGGGGACGTTGGGCGAAACGGCTTGTTCCACTTTCTGCAAGCCAAACACAATCCAGGGCCAGCGCCCGGTTTCTGCCATAATCCAGCCGGTTGTTACGGCGAGGTAGGGCAGGGCGGCGGAGGGGATGAGCGCCTTGAGCAGCCAGGTTTTCGATTCGATGCCTTTACCCCACCAAACCGCAAGCCCTGCCAGCAGAACCATCAGCGAGCCTGCGCCGACCATGATGCGGAAAGACCAGAAGTTGAGGGTGACGGGCGGGATGTAATTGCCTTCGCCGTATTCGGCAACGGCTTCGGCTTGCAGGTCGTGCAGACCCTTTACTTCTCCGGTGAAGTTGTTGTAAGAGAGGAAGGACAAGACTGCCGGAATTTCGACTTCAAAGGGGTTGGTTT
>DYNS01000253.1 GCA_020720965.1 Anaerolinea sp.
AATTGCCCGCGCCCTGGCAGCCTCCCCCAAACTCATCCTGCTGGATGAACCCGCCGCCGGGATGAACCCCCAGGAAACCGAAGAAGTCACCCGCCTCTTCCGCCGCATTCGAGACGAAAAAAGCATCACCGTCCTGCTCATCGAACACGATATGCGGGTCGTTATGAACATCTCAGAGCGAATCAGCGTCATGGACTACGGCGAAAAAATCGCCGAAGGCAGCCCGGCGCAAATTCGCGCCAATCAGCGCGTCATCGAAGCCTACCTGGGGCGCGGGGCAGTCGCCTCGCAACACGAGGAGAAACTGCAATGAGCCTGCTCAAACTGGAAAACGTCCACAGTTACTACGGTCACATTCACGCCCTCAAAGGCATCTCCTTTGAAGTCAACGAAGGCGAAATTGTGACCCTCATCGGCGCCAACGGCGCAGGCAAAAGCACAACCCTGCGCACCATCTCCGGTCTCATTCACCCCAAACAGGGCAAAATCACCTTTCAGGGGCAGGATATTTCCCGCACCGAGCCGCACCAAATTGTGGCAACCGGCTTGGGTCACGTCCCGGAGGGGCGCGGCATCTTCCCCAAACTCACCGTGCTGGAAAACCTGGAACTGGGCGCTTACACCCTCAACGACAACGCCGAAATTGAAAAACGCATGGAACGCGCCTTCAGCCTCTTCCCCCGCCTAAAAGAACGCCTCAGTCAAAAAGGCGGCACCCTCTCCGGCGGCGAGCAGCAAATGCTGGCAATTGCACGCGGTCTCATGCTCCAGCCCAAAGTGCTGATGCTGGACGAACCTTCCATGGGGCTTGCCCCCGTGCTGGTAGAACTCATCTTCGACATCATCAAAACGATGAACGAACAGGGCAGCACCATCCTGCTCGTGGAACAAAACGCCCTCATGGCGCTCTCCATCGCCCATCGCGGCTACGTCCTCCAAACCGGAGAAATCGTCATCACCGACACCGCCGCCAACCTGAAGAAGAACCCGGTCGTACAAAAAGCCTACCTCGGCGCGGAATAAACCGCCCACCCGCAAACACCCCTCAGCCGCCCATCGGATACCCTCCGGTGGGCGGTTTAGAATCGGAATCTGTTTCTTTCCACCCGGCAAAGTTGTATACTGATGGTGCTTTTCACTTACTGGTAACTCTCACCGTCCCCATCCCCCTTGCCGAGGTTGCCATGTCTCACAAAAATAAGCCTACGTCCTCTACCCCCAACACCCTCACCTGGCTCCTGCCCTCCGCGCTTGCGGTAGGCGCAGGAGTGCTTTTTGTGCTTGCCTTCAGCCTGCTATTCCCACAGTTGATGCGCTGCGCCCCACTCAACGAAGCTCCATCGTGGGCATTCCAAACCATCGTAACCCTCCTTTCGGCAGGGCTGCCCACCCTCTTCAGCCAAATACTGGGAAAAAACATCTTTAACCGGCAAAAATTATCTCAAGCCCTTCCTTCGCTCACCCTCGCCGCCGCCCTTTTCACCGCCTTATTCTTCCGCTTCGTCCTTGCCCCGCCAGAAGAAACCATCTGCCACCCGGAACTAAAAACCATGCACCAGTTAATCGAAGCCGAAGGCAACGCCACCCTCCATGCCGACCTGGAGGGCATCCTGGCAATTTACGACCCCAACGCCATCATCCACAACGTTGCCAGCGGAGAACAATGGGCAAACCCCGCCACCTATTACAGCCTTAAGTTTCAGACCGAAGTTCACTGCTCCATCATGCACAGCCAGCGCCAAACCATCCGGCTCACCTCGCAAGAAGCCATCATCGCCACCGCCAGCGCCGGAACCTGGGGAAAGAAAGCCGCCAACCAGGGCTGTACCGAGATTTACAACAGCCCCCCAATGGCAGATTACTGGTACTTTCGTAAAACCGGGCAAGAGTGGAAGATAAGCGGCTTTCGCTTCAACTGCCACACCAACCCGGCACAATGCCCATAAACGCAACCCACGCTGCCCGTTCCGCAGCGTTTTATGGAGGAAACCATGTCACCTGAAAGAAAGTTCGTCATCCTCCTTACCGGTATCTTACTCTTAAGCCTGTTCGCCTGCCAAACCCCCACTCCCACACCGCCGCCCACCTTCAGCCCCACATCCACACCTAGCCCCACCGCCATCCCCGCCCCGCAAGTGACTTTTCTGGAGGAAAATACTGCCGGGGGTGGGCAATGGAGAGTAAAAACATTCGACCTACAGCCACACATCATCGAACTAGACATCACCTGTGACCCACAAACCGGATGCCTCCGCCTCCCCCAAGCCGAAGCCAATACACGCTATTCCGCCTCCCTCACCGTCCAGGTAGGAGACCAGATTATCTGGCATTACGCTTGCAGTGATGTCCGCCCCTGCGAGAAAATCCACCCGCCTCTACAAATCGCTTTCCGTGCCGAAACCGCCGACGAGTACCCGGTATATTTATACGGCGAATGGCTTGGCGCGCAAATCAGCGCCCAGGGGTTGCAAATTCCCTCCCTGCTACGCGGAATCGCCTACAGCCCCTTTCGAGATTGTCAAAGCCCCCATCTCGACATCTACCCCAACGAAGAGCAGATAAGGGAAGACCTGAAAATGCTTGAGGGCATGGGCAACGCCATCCGCACCTACAGCAGCGTAGGAATCGTCGGTCAAATTCCACAAATGGCGCAAAAACAGGGTTTCCGGGTGAGTGCCGGAGCCTGGCTGGGCAAAGACCTGCAAGAAAACGAACAGGAAATTGCAGCCCTCATCCAAATCGCCAACACCGGCCCCTTGGAATCCGTCATCGTAGGCAATGAAGTCCTGTTGCGCGGCGACCTGACCGAAGAACAACTCATCGGCTACATTGAGCGCGTAAAACAAGCGGTAAACGTCCCCGTCACCAGCGCAGAAGTCGCCTACACCCTCGCCGAACACCCCCAACTGATGCAAACCCTGGATTACTACCTCATTCACATCTACGCCTATTGGGACAGACAGCCCGCCGAAGGCGCAGCCGCCTATGTGGCACAGGTGTACCGAGATTTTGAAGCCAAAGCCGGGGGAAAACGAGTCATCATCGGCGAAACCGGCTGGCCCTCCAATGGACCCATCAACGAGCGTGCCGTGCCAAGCCTGCAAAACCAGCAAAAATTCCTACAAGAATTTATCGCCATTGCCGAAGCCGAAGAGATTGAGTATTACTATTTTTCGGTTTTTGATGAAATGTGGAAATCGGAAGGCGGGGTTGGTCCCTTTTGGGGCTATGTGTACGCCGACCGCAGTTTCAAATACCCAGTCCAAAGCCTGCTCCTGCCGCAACAAACCAGCCCCGCAAGCCAGCCCGTCTCTGTGCAGCCAGCCGCCACCAGCGCCGCCCCCCTCTATCAGCCCGAACCCTTCGTGGTGTACCGCGATTTCGCCGCAGAAGTAAACCACTTTTCCCCCAGCGGATGGATGGGCGACATAGACCGCCTGAATGTGAATAGCTGCTCCCCGGCGCCTGCCCCGCCCAAAAGCGGCTGGGGCGCCGACCTGGAAGAATGGCCCGACCGCGCCATGACCATCGCCTACTCTCCAGAATTTACAGACAAAAACGGCTGGGCGGGCATCTACTGGCTACACCCGGAAAACAACTGGGGCAACCTGCCGGATGGTTTCGACCTTACTGGCTACTCCATGCTCACGTTTAAGGCAAAAAGCACCTGCAATCCATCCTATTCACGAGGTTCTGCCTGCAACCCCTACGCCCCCATGCTGGTCAAGTTCTTTGTCGGCGGGGTTGTTGCGGGCGCAGAATACCCAAGTTCCATCACCCAACCCATTTACCCCCAAGAAGCCGACCGCTTGGGGTTTGTGACCCTCACCCCGGAATGGCAGGAATTCCATATAGACCTGCTACGAGCAAACAAAACCCACGTTTTTGATGGCTTTGGGCTGGCATTCGACCGCATAGATATCCCCTTTGGCGCAAGCATAGACCTGGACGACATCCAATTTGTGGAAGAAGCCCCGCCCTTTTACCAGCCTCAGCCCACCACCATCCCAGAAAGCCTGCCCATTTTCACATCCCCCTACCTCAGCCGGGGATTTGAAATGGGAGTGGACACCAACCTGAAAGAGCGCACCTGGGCAACCTTCAACCCGAAAGACGGCGGCTTGCTGAAGATGCAATACCCCGGCGGGCAAGCCTGGGGCGTGGTCTTCATCACCTACGGCGACCCGGAACAGGAGTGGGGGCAGCGCCAGGGAACAGACCTTTCGGCATACACATCCCTCACCTTTGAAATAAAAGGCACAAACAACCAGCAAACCATTCAAGTCGGCGTAAAAGACCAAAACCAACCAGATACCGGCGGCGAAACCAAAAAACTGCTCACCCTGAGCGAAAACTGGCAGACAGTGGAAATTCCGCTCTCCTTCTTCCGCGGCGTGCAGTGGGACAAAGTCTACATCCCCATCGAATTGGTATTCACCGGCTCACAAGCGCAGACCGTTTCCCTCCGCAACGTGCAATACCGCCGCTAAAACCATCACCCCGGCAACCCTCCACAAACATTGACAAATTTGCCCCTGCCAAATAAAATAAAAGTATATAATTTTAGTAGGTTATATATACTTTCAGAAAGAGACTTAACATGCGCCTTTCCAAACGCGGTGAATATGGC
>DYNS01000574.1 GCA_020720965.1 Anaerolinea sp.
GATGAGTTGCACGCCGTATTTTTGCAGAACGCCGTTTTCACTCAGCGCCAGCGCCAGGTTTAGCCCGGTCTGCCCGCCAACGGTGGGCAGCATGGCATCCGGGCGTTCCTGGGCGATGATGGCTTCCAGCGCTTCGGGGGTGAGGGGTTCGATGTAGGTCGCGTCTGCCAGGTCGGGGTCGGTCATAATGGTGGCAGGGTTGGAATTGACGAGGACAACCCGGTAGCCTTCGCGCCGCAGGGCTTTTACGGCTTGGGTGCCAGAGTAGTCAAATTCGGCGGCTTGACCAATGACGATGGCGCCGCTGCCAGGGACGAGGATGGTGTGAATGTCGGTGCGTTTCATTGTTTTGCTTTCATCATGCCAAAGAATTCCGCAAAAATATCATGCCCGTCATGTGGACCGGGTGCGGCTTCGGGATGAAATTGAACGCTAAACACGGGTTTGCGCCGCAGCCGGATTCCCTCCAACGAGTCATCGTTGAGACTCTTGTGAGTGATTTCCACCTCCTCCGGGTTCAGGTCGCCGGAGGTGACGCAGTAATTATGATTTTGGGCGGTAATCAGCGCCTTGCCGCTGGGCAGGTGCAAAACAGGGTGATTGCCGCCATGATGCCCAAATTTGAGCCGGTGCGTTTCTGCGCCCAATGCCCGCCCAATTAACTGATGCCCCAGGCAAATGCCAAAAATCGGCACGCCGCTCTGCATCAGGTCTTTCACCGCTTGCACGGCATAGGGCAGCCCTGCCGGGTCGCCGGGACCGTTGGAGAGGAAGATTCCATCCGGCTGAAGCGCCAACACCTCCTGGGCGGGGGTATCTGCCGGGACAACCGTCACCCTCGCGCCATGTGATGTCAGGTGTCGCAAAATATTCTCTTTGATGCCGAAGTCGTAAGCGACAATTCTCTTTTCCAATTCCCTCCCCCTTGGGGTGAGGGCGGAGGGTGAGGGTTGAGTAGTTACCCGATATTCATACCTTTCCCGGCAGCTGACTTCCCTCACCATATCGCGCCCATCCAAGCCTTCCCAATCCCTTGCCAGGCGCAGCAGTTCCGCGGCGGGGGTTCCTTGGGTGGAGAGCGCGGCTTTTTGAGTGCCGCCATCCCTGAGTTTACGGGTCAGATAGCGTGTATCCACCCCGCTGATGCCGGGGATGCCATGCTCCGAGAGCCACTGCGGGAGGGGCAGGGCGGCGCGCCAGTTGGAAACGACCGGGCTAAGGGAGCGAACTACCAGCGCGGAAATCTGCGGCGCAGCCGATTCGTTATCTTCCAGGTTGATGAGGAGCTCCGGTAGTATTGACCCAAGCCGGAGT
>DYNS01000254.1 GCA_020720965.1 Anaerolinea sp.
CGAATTCATCGCCGCCGTAACGGAAGAACAAAGCGGTGGTGCGAAGTTCCGCCACAATGCGGCGCACAAAATCCACCAGAATTTCGTCCCCCCTGGCATGACCGTATTTGTCGTTTACTTCCTTAAAACGGTCTAAATCCATGAAGATGAGGGCAAATTCGTATTGGTAGTGGCGGGCGCGTTCAATTTCGGCTTGCAGGTGCAAATCCAGCGCCTGACGGGAAAAAGCGCCGGTGAGATGGTCGTACATGCCGGGTCCGTATTCCATCGGCTTCACTTCCCGCACCCGCGAGGCGAGCAGGCGCATCAGTTCGATGCCTACGCCGGGGATGTGGGTGAGCATATCCCGAAATTTTTCGCGGTTCAGGTAGCGCAAACGGGTGGGTGCGACAGCGGCAACGGTGGCAGTGCGGGGGATGTTTTCCAGCAGGGCAATTTCGCCTACTACCTGCCCTGGGCGGCGAAAGGTGAGAATTTGCGGCGATTTTAACGTGCCTTGCAGAATGGCAACCGCGCCGGTTTCTATCCAATACATATCGTTGCCGTCCTGCCCTTGTAAAAAGAGAATTTCCCCGGCGGAGAGGATGGTTTCTTCTCCAAACTTCTCTAAAAATTCACGCAGGGAGAGGGAAAAGGGAGAACTTGGCTCGGCGGGAGTGGAAAAATGCAATTGATTATGCAGGGTTTGCAGTTTTGCCAATATGGGGCGGGCGAGGAATTGTTTTTGGCTCATGGCGGCGGTTGGGAGGGGAGAAAAGTCTTGGCGCATTGTAGCATAGAACAAGGGGCAGATGCCGGAATAGAAAAAAGCCCCGCCCCTGTGTAGGGGCGGGGCAAAAGAGCAGGGGAGGCGGCGTTTAGGGCTTGTGCCAACCGAGGGAGATGCGCCCTCGCTCGGCTTCGATTTTGAGAATCTCCACATCCAGAATATCGCCTACTTTCAGCAGGGTCCCGTGCGGAATTTGGCTTTTGTGCAGCAAGCCATCCTGCTTTACGCCAATGTCGATGAATGCGCCAAAATCGACCACGTTGCGGACGGTTCCCTTGAGGATGTAGCCGGGGGCGAGGTCTTCGGTTTTTAGCACGTCCGAGCGCAGGATGGGGGCGGGGGCTTCTTCTCGCGGGTCGCGCCCAGGGCGGACGAGCTGCTCCAGGATGTCGTTGAGGGTGGGGATGCCGCAGCCGAGTTCGGCGGCGAGTTGGGCGGGCGGGGTTTGGGCGGCGAGGGCTTGCAGGGCGGTTTTACGCTCCGATAACGGCGAGGCAGGTTTCAGCCCGGCGCGTTCCAGCACGGCGAGGGCAACAGGGTAGGATTCCGGATGAATGGCGGAGGCATCCAGGGGGTTGTTTCCCTCCCGGATTCGTAAAAATCCGGCGCTTTGTTCGTAGGCTTTGGGTCCCAAGCCGGAGACTTTTTTAAGCTGCTCGCGGCTGCGGAAGGTTCCGTTGGCGTCGCGGTAGGAGACGATTCCGGCGGCGAGTTTGGGTCCAATTCCGGCAATGTGGGTGAGGAGGGCGGGGCTTGCGGTGTTTACGTCTACGCCAACGTTGTTCACCACGCTTTCCACAACGCCATCCAGGCTGTGACTGAGGGCGGTTTGGTCTACATCGTGTTGGTATAGCCCTACGCCAATGGATTTGGGGTCTATTTTGACAAGCTCGGCGAGGGGGTCTTGGGCACGGCGGGCGATGGAGACTGCGCCACGAATGGAGACATCCAGGTCGGGAAATTCGGCGCGGGCGAGGGGGCTGGCGCTATAGACCGAAGCGCCTGCCTCGTTGACAATGAGGTATTTGACGGGCTGGGAAGCGTTGCCTGTCGCCCGCACCACTTCGGCGGCGAGCTTTTCGGTTTCCCGCGAGGCAGTTCCGTTGCCGATGGTGAGGAGGGTGACGTGATGACGGTTAATGAGGTCTTGCAGGGTGTCTATGGCTTCTGCCCACCTTTTTTGGGGTTCGTGGGGGTAGATGGTGGCGGTGTCTAGCAGTTTGCCGGTGGGGTCTACGACTGCCACTTTGCAGCCGGTGCGAAAGCCAGGGTCTAACCCCAGGACGGTCTGGTTGGCGAGGGGTGGCAGGCTGAGGAGGGCGCGCAGGTTGGTGGCAAAGACATTGATAGCGTGTCCATCGGCTTTTTCGCTGAGGGTACGGCGCACGTCCCGCTCGATGGAGGGGAGCAGGAGACGGTCGGCGGCATCCTGGATGGCGAGGGTGAGCTCATCGCTGAAGGGGGAGAGGATGTCTTCTTCAAATTCGGCTTCAATCGCGGTGCGCCAGTCGCGCTCGTCTATGTGAACCCTCAGTTTAAGGACTTCTTCTTTTTCGCCCCGGTTCAGGGCGAGGATTTGGTGGGGTTGCAGGCGGCTGACAATTGCCGAGAAGTCGTAATAGCTCTCGTACACGCGCTTTTCATCCACCGCATCTTCCACTTTGGAGGCTTCGAGTTTGGCAAACTTGAGGGCTTTCTCGCGGACTGCCTGACGGACGTTGGCGTTGTCGCTGATGGTTTCGGCGACAATGTCGCGGGCGCCGTCAAAGGCTTCTTGCCAGGTTGTCACCTGGTCGGTGAGATATTCGGCGGCGATTTCTGCCAGGGGGCGTTTGTCTTTTGCCTGGGCAAGGATGCGCTCTGCCAGGGGTTGCAAGCCTTTTTCGCGGGCTATCATGGCGCGGGTGCGGCGTTTGGGCTTGTAGGGGGCGTAGAGGTCTTCCAGCGCGGTCATATTTTCGGCGGCGGTAATGGCGGCGCGGAGTTCTTCGGTCAGTTTGCCCTGTTCTTCGATAGAGGCGAGGATGGTGGCGCGGCGCTCGTCTATGGCACGCAGGCGGCTTACTTCGTCTGCCACAATCCGCACTTGTTCGTCATCCAGGGTTCCGGTCATCTCTTTGCGGTAACGCGCAATGAAAGGGACGGTGTTGCCCTCGTCCAGCAGGCGAATGACGGCATCCACCTGGGAGGGTTTTACGGTTAGAAGTTTGGCAATGGTTTCGGCGTGAGTCATGGGCGCGATTTTACCACTGTGCCAGCGGCAGAAGTTGGCACGCTTCTTGCAACCAAAGAGAGATATAATCCGCCATCATTGGAGATTGGTTATACGCCATGCTTCAACAAATTCAACGCCATACCCATCGCCCGCAAACCAGCGCCCAACTGGCGCAAACCATGTCCTTGCTGCACCTTACAGCGGAGGAACTTCGCGCAAGCGTGGAAGAAGCCCTGGCAAACAACCCCGCACTGGAACAAACCGCCGCCCCCGCCTGCCCTTTTTGCGGCAAACCGCTTGCCAAAGCCGGAATCTGCCCGGATTGTGCCTCGCCTGCGGCAGGGGAGGGGGTCGTCTTTACCTCCCCCGCCGCCGACTTTTTACCCGCCTACGCTGCCTCCGCCCCGGAAGAAGCGGAAAGCGCTCAAATCCCCAGCCTGGCGGCTCATCTTTTGGGGCAAATTGCGGCAGACCTGGCAGCCGAAGACCGCCCCCTCGCCGCGCACCTGCTGATGGGGCTGGACGAAGACGGCTTGCTCACCCTGCCCTTGGCGGAGGTGGCAGCGTATTTTCATGTGCCGCTCGCCCGCGTGCGCGGCGTTCAAAGCCTCATCCAACGCGCCGACCCGTCCGGCTGCGCTTCTGCCAACCCGCAGGAGGCATTGCAAGCCCAACTAAATCAACTGCAAGAGAAGGCTCCGGCGCACACAACCCTCTGCCTGCAACACTTTAGCCTGCTGGCAAAGGGAAATTACCCCAGCCTGGCAAAAGCCCTGCAAATAAGCGAAAAAGAAGTGGAAGCCGCCGCCCGCTTCATTGGCGCAAACCTGAACCCCTACCCCGCCCGCGCCTACTGGGGCAAACCCTCCGCCCCGCAAGCGCGTTACTACAACCCGGATGTCCTCATCCGCCGAAGCGGGGAAGCCCGCAACCCCAGCCTGATTGTGGAAGTCTCTCAACCCTACGCCGCCAGCCTGCGGGTGAATCCGCTTTTTCGGCAGGCGTTAAAGCAAGCAGAGGAGGATAAACTCCCCGCCTGGCAAGAAGACCTGCAACAAGCTCAACTGCTGGTTAAAAGCGTTGCTCAACGCGCCGGAGCGCTGGAACTGTTGATGAAAGCCCTCGCCCAGGCGCAAAAAGACTTCATCCTGCGCGGCGAGGCTTACCTGCGCCCCCTCACCCGCGCCGCCCTGGCAACACAATTAGGCGTTCACGAATCCACCATCTCCCGCGCCGTAGCCCAAAAGACGGTTCAACTCCCCAATGGGCACATCGTACCGCTCTCACGCTTCTTCGAGAGTCAGCTGCCCCTGCGTGCCGCCCTGCGCCAAATCATTCAGAGCGAAACCCAGCCCCTCAGCGACCAGGAGCTCGCCAACCGTCTGCGCCTGCTGGGTTTTAGCGCCACCCGCCGCACCGTCACCAAATACCGGCTCAAAGAGGGCATCCTTTCTTCCTACCTGCGCCCCGTCAAACCATGACAACCAAAAGCCTGCACACTCACCCCCTCAGCCCCCTCCCCACCTGGCAAGGACCCCTGCCCGGCGCAAGCGAATTTGCCGCCCTGCTCAACACCGTGCAAGATGCCGCC
>DYNS01000255.1 GCA_020720965.1 Anaerolinea sp.
CACGTTCCCTATGTGCGAAACTGTAAACAGCACACCCTGACCGCGATAAGACGGGTCGGTAAGAATTTCCTGATACCCGGTCATACTGGTATTAAAGACCAGTTCAAAGACCACATCGGTTTCTGCGCCAAAACCTTCACCATGCAGGATGCTTCCATCTTCCAAAGCCAGGGTTGCCTTCATCGTTTCACCTATCCAATCACCGTGCCAGCCCCAGCCAGCGCGTTGGAAATGGGCTTTTCCACCCGTCCATCCGCAATAATGACCCGACCGACTCCGCCTTGCAGGGCTTCTTCTGCCCCTAAAATTTTCTTCTTCATCCGCCCCTGCGCCATCTCCAGCGCGGCGGGGATTTTGGCGGCGGGGATGTGTGCGATAAGGCTGCTCTCGTCTGGGAATTTTTCCATCAGCCCCGGAACCGCCGTCAGCAAAAGGAGGGTTTCCGCCCCCAAAGCGGCGGCGACCATCGCGGCAGCGCGGTCAGCGTCCACGTTCAGGGCTTCCCCGTTTTGGCTGCAAGCCACCGGCGCGATGACCGGCAGATAACCCATCTCCAGCAGGCTCAGAAGGAGAGCAGCGTTCACCTGCTCAATTTTGCCGGTGTAATCATCCCGGATAATTTTGCGCTTGCCGTTTTCGATGCTTTGAATTGTTTCTTTGCGCGTAGCCAATAAGACACGACCGTCTAAGCCACTTAAGCCAAAAGCATTCACACCCAAAACCTGCAGTTGCTCCACCAGCAGGGAATTGACCTTGCCCTTCACCGCCATCAGGAATATCTCCAGAGTGCTGCGGTCTGTATAGCGGGAGGTGTACCCGGAAGGGGAGGTGATGAAGCGCGGCGGAGCGCCGAGGGCAGTCCCCAGGGCGTTTGCTTCCGCCGAACCGCCATGCACCAAAACGAGTTTACGCCCCTGCGCCAGCCATTCGGCGGCATCTTTGCAGATGGCAGAAAAATCCACCCCTTCTGTGCCGCCAAGTTTGACAACTGTAATCGGTTGATTCATTGCATACTCCTAAATCGGATGCAAACCGGCAAATTCCAACCCGGTTGTCTCGTCCCAGCCCATCATCAGGTTAAGACATTGCACCGCCGTGCCAGAAGCGCCCTTCATCAGATTATCGATGGCGCAGATGGAAACGAGATGCCCGTTGCTTTCGTCCAGTTCAAAGCCCAGGTCGGCATAATTGGAACCTGCCAATATCTTCGGCTCCGGCACGCGATAGATGCCGCGCTGCTCCTTCACAATCCGCACAAAAGGATTTTCGTTGGCGACTGCGCGATAGGCTTTCCACAGGTCTTTGTTCGCCACACCGGGCTTTACCCTGGCGTGAGCGGTTGCCAGCACGCCCCGCACCAAGTCCACCGCCGTCATGGTAAGAGAGACGTTTTTTACGCCAAGTTCCTGAATCACCTCGGCGGTGTGCCTGTGCCCAAACGCGGAAAAAGTGCGGATGACGTTTGCCCTCTCAGCATGATGCGACCCGGCATTCCCCTCCGCACCCGATTCGGAAGAGCCGACCTTGATTTCCACATACACCGGCGCATCCAGGTCTATTAAACCTGCCTTCACCAGCGGCAAGAGCGCCAGGTTGCTGGCAGTGGCATTGCAACCTACCCCGCTGACATATTGCGCCGTCTTAATTTGCTCCCGGCGCAACTCTGGCAACCCATAGGTAAACCGCTCCAACCAGGCAGGGGCGCGATGCGCTTCGCCGTACCACTTTGCATAGTCGGCGGCGCTCCGCAACCGAAAATCTGCCGATAAATCCACAATTTTCCCTGCCAGGGCGGCATACTGCTCCATGTTGCCCTGCGCCTGCCCGTGCGGTAATGCCAAAAAGAGAACGTCCACCGCTTCCAACTGCGCCGGGTCACAAAATTTCAGTGAAGTGCGCTTTCGCAGGTTGGGATGCACCTGATACACATACTCGCCCAAATGCGAGCGGGAGGTCACTTGCTTTACTTCCACCTGCGGGTGAGACAGCAGCAGCCGCAGCAGTTCGCCGCCGCCATACCCCGACCCGCCGATGATGGATACCGTTGTTTTCATTTGGCTGCCCTCATCACATACTGCACAATCTCATCCGCAATATCCACCCCGCTAATGGGCTGGGCGGTATGAAACTCCATGGTGTGATTAATCTCATTCACCAGATAGCCGCGCTCCGGGTGTTCAATCAAATCCACCGCCAAAATCCCGCCGCCTACGGCGGCAGTTGCATCCAGGCAGATTTTCTCAATCTCCGGCGTAATGGGGCAAATTTCGCCCTCGCCGCCCCGCGCCGTGTTGGTAATCCAATGCTCCGACTTGCGATAAATCGCCGTCAGAACCCGGTCGCCCACCACAATGGCGCGAATATCCCGCCCCGGCTTACGGATAAACTCCTGGATATAAAAAACGCTATGCTGAACAGACCCCAAAGTGGATTTATGCTCCAGCACCGCCTCGGCAGCGTCCCGGTCGTTAATTTTCGCCAGCAAACGCCCCCAAGAGCCGACAACCGGCTTGAGCACCACCGGGTAGCCAAAAGACTCAATCGCTTCCAGCGCAGCTTCCGGGGTAAACGCCACCACATTGCGAGGCTGCGGCACATTCGCCTTCGCCAGCATGGCGGAGGTGCTGAGCTTGTCGCCGCAAATCTCCGCCACCATCGCCGTGTTCACGGTTGGCACGCCAAACGAATTCAGCACCCGCAGGGCATACAAACCGCTCGTATAACTGATGGAACGCTCCAGCACCGCGTCAAAGGTTTGCCAGGGCGCGGCATTCGCCAGGTCGAAGGAGATGGCGCGGTCATCCAGCCGTTCATAATCCAGACCGCGCTTCTCCATCGCCGCAAAAATCCACTTTTCTTCCACCCGCACACGCGAATATAAAACGCCAATTTTCAATCGTCTCTGCATCATTCATCCTTCCGCGTTGGTTCGTCATAGTCGTCGACCGGCGACTATTGGGCTATCCTTCCCCTTACTCGCCCCAATCCTCCTGCTCCATCGGGGCGAGTTCCACTTTTGCCGGTTCCAGCGAGGTCACTTCCAAATCCACGCCGCAATCCGGGCAGACGATAATTTCGCCAACTTCCACATTGGCTTCCAGGCTAATTTCGGCTTCACATTCCGGGCAAGTTACGGTTTTCATGTTTTTTTCTCCTTAATTTGGGGTAGAGGGTAGTCTTTAGTCTTTAGTCTGTTAGTCAAAATCATTGTTGCTATCAGACTATCCGACTATCCGACTTTTCTGAATTTGTAGAATCACTGAATCGGGACTTGTGCCGCCTTCGGCGCTGCGTCGTTTTACCGATTCCATCGGGTCGAAGACCCGGTACACATCCGAATCAAACGCCCCCAAAGCCTGCCACTCGTTGAGTGAAATTTCCTCCAGGCTGATGCCTTTCTCGGCTGCCAGGCGCACCGCCTTGCCAGCAGCGGAATGGGCTTCCCGGAAGGGAACCCCCTTGCGGACGAGGTAATCCGCCAGGTCGGTTGCCAGCATCGCCGAGTCTATGCCAGCCAACATCTTCGCCTGCTGAATTTTCATCGTTTCCAGCGCCTTTGCCAGCACCGGCAAAATCGCTTGCAGGGTGTCGAATGCCTGAAAAACGGGCATTTTATCCTCCTGCAAATCCTTATCGTAGGTGGAGGGTAAGCCTTTCAGGGTGGTCAGCAGCCCGGTCAGCCAGCCGATGAGGGTTCCGGCTTTGCCCCGGGTCAGCTCAAACAGGTCGGGGTTTTTCTTTTGCGGCATCAGGCTGGAGCCGGTGGAAAAAGCGTCTGAAAGCTCAAAAAAGCCAAATTCGGCGGTGGTGAACAGCACCATTTGCTCGGAGAGTTTGCTCAGGTGCGTACCGATGAGGGCGGCGCAGAAGAGAAATTCGGCGGCAAAATCGCGGTCAGAGACGGCATCCATGCTGTTGGGGGAGGCGGAGTCAAAGCCGAGGCTTTGCGCCAGCGCGGCGCGGTCTATGGGGAAAGCCGTACCAGCCAGCGCCCCGCTGCCCAAGGGCAAAACGGCAACCCGCTTTCGCAGGTCGGCGAGGCGCTGCCGGTCCCGCTCCAGCGCCCAAAAATGGCTCATTAGCCAATGCGCCAGGCTGACGGGTTGGGCGCGTTGCAGATGCGTATAGCCTGGCATGAGAGTCTCGGTGTGGGCTTCTGCCAGGGTTCGCAGGGTGTCCTGAAAGCCTTGCAGGGAGGCATTCAGCGGGGGCAGGGCATCCAGCATCCAGAGCCGAAAATCGGTGGCGACCTGGTCGTTGCGGCTACGCCCGGTGTGCAGTTTCCCCGCCGCCGCGCCGATGATTTCTCCGAGGCGGCGTTCTACGGCGCTGTGAATATCTTCGTCCGATTCAAGCAGGGCGAAGGTTCCGGCATCCCATTCGGCGGCGATGGTTTGCAGCCCCTGGGTGATGCTTTGATGTTCGGCGGGGCTGAGTACGCCCGCCTTGTGCAAGGCTGCCGCCCATGCCAGGCTGCCGCGCAGGTCTTGCGCCGCCAAACGCTGGTCGAAGGGCAGGGAGGTGTTGAGCAGCCAGGCTTGCTCGTCTAGTTTTGCGGTAAAACGTCCGCTCCAG
>DYNS01000256.1 GCA_020720965.1 Anaerolinea sp.
ATGTGGAAGAACCAGGCGAAGGGGTAGCCGATCGTGCGGTCCAGGCCGTCGTAACTCCAGATTTTGCCGCTGGACGTGATATCTCCCTTTTGCGTTGCATCGATACAGTGCAACATGCCCTTGCCGCGCCCCTGCGCCCCGCCATCGGCGGTGCCGACCAGATAGCCCTCATCGCCAACAAAGAAGTCTGGCTCGTCAACATGGACGGCTCCAACCTCACCCAACTCACCAGCGATGGACAGCCCAAAACCGACCTGCAATGGATACCCGGAACCCGCACCCTGGTCTTCATCAGCGGAACCAACATCAACACCATCGAAGCCGATACCAAAGTCTTCGACACCATCGCCTCCTTCCCCGCCGCACGTTACCTCGACACCTTCCGCATCTCCCCAGATGCCAGCCAGGTTGCCATCTCCCTCAACCGGGAAATGTACCTCGTCCCCTTTGATGTGGAAGCCCTGCGCCGCGTGCGCGGCAGAGACGGCTTAATCGCCCTCAAAGGCTGCCTCGCCTACGAAGGCAGAACCCAAACCGCCGTCTACCTGGAAGAATTTCGCTGGAGCGAAGACCTGAAAACCGCCGCCCTGCTCTTTGACGGCGTAGACGCCGCCGGAAAACCCGCCGACCTGGTGCGGATTTTGGACATTAGCAGCTGCGACCCCAAAAAAGTAACCAAATTGGATGAATTCCCCGGAACCCGCTTCCCCATCGAAGGCTATATCAACGATTCCAACCTGCCAGATTTCGACTGGGACGGAACCAACCTCTTCCTCCTCAACACCTCCGACCGCAACAACGGCTGGGGTTTCCTCTACCTTTACAGCGCCGAAATTCGGCAAGGCTCGCAAAAGAACCCCATCGCCTCCACAAAATCGCGTTGCTGCTACCGCGATGCCCGTTGGAGCCCGGATTTAACCCACTTCATTGTCGCTTTCCAAAGCAAAGACACCCTCGGCTCCCCCACCCAGGTCTATTACATCCCCATCAGCGCCATAGACACCGGCGTAGCCTTTCAACCCATCCCCTTCCCGGAGGGCTTCTTCAAAGACCCCAAAGAAGCCCCGCAATTTGCCCTTTACCCCGCCCCCTAAAGCCCGCGCACAATCTCCTTCACCAAACCGGGACCCCGGTAAATAAGCCCCGTATAGACCTGGACGAGCGTTGCTCCCAGGTCTAATTTTTTGCGGGCATCCTGTGGGGAGATGATTCCGCCCACGCCCACCACCGGAACCTGACCTTTCACCCGCTCCACCACCTTCGCCAACACCGAATCAGCCAGACCCGTAAGCGGTTTGCCGCTTAACCCACCTGCCTCTGCCCTCAGCGCCGAGCGCACCCCATCCCGGCTGAGGGTGGTATTGGTAGCGACAATCCCATCCATCCCCGCGTCTAAAATTGCGCCCACCGCGTCATCCAACTCATCGTCCGATACATCCGGCGCGATTTTAACGAGAATCGGAACCCGTAGAGAGGCGGTTTGTCTTTCCTTTGCCAGCGCCCCCAGCAAGCCCTCCAGCATCTCCCGCCCTTGCAGGCGGCGCAGCCCCACCGTGTTGGGGGAAGAAATGTTGATGGTGAAGTAATCTGCATAGGGGGCAAGCCCGCGCAGCAGGGTGAGATAATCTTGCGCGGCTTCTTGCAGAGGGGTGTCTTTGTTTTTGCCCAGGTTTAGCCCCACAATCGCCGGGTAAGGGCGCGAAAGCCCTCTCAGCCGCCGAATGGCAGCCTCCATACCCTGCCCCGGAAAACCCATCCGATTGATGACTGCCTGCTCTTGGGGCAGGCGAAAGAGACGGGGTTGCGGGTTGCCGGGTTGGGCGCGGGGGGTGATGGTTCCCAGTTCCAGGTGTCCAAACCCCAGGGCGGCAAGGCCTCTTATTGCGTGGCAATCTTTGTCGTAACCGGCGGCGAGTCCCAGCGGGTTCTTAAATTCCAACCCAAAGGCGCGGGTGGGTTTGATGGGTGGGGTGAACATTCCAGCCAAAAGATGGCGAGTGGGCGCAAAATCCCCGGCAAGGCGCAGCAGCCGCAGGGTGAGGCTGTGGGCGGTTTCTGGGGAAAGTTGAAAGAGGAGGGGGCGGAGGAGATGGTACATAGAGTGTCAGTGGGTAGTGGGTAGTGTCAGTGTTCAGTGGTCAGTGTCGGTGGGGAGTTTTCTGTAACTATCCACTGTCACTTCTTACTATCACTGTCCACTAATCTTGTTCTGTACCAGCGCTTCTGCCATGGGCAGGCAGTACGCCAGGCGTTTTTCGTATTCTTCCGGGCTGGATTCTCGCTCGGCTTTGAGGGCGGCGGGGTCGCGCCCAAGCACAAAGGGGTCTTCCCATGCCAGCCAGTCCACCTCGCGGGTGTGAATGTGATGCTGAAGATGGAGCATCATCTCCGCTACCATGGAAATGCCGGGGTGGGTGACGTTTTGCATCACATCCTGCAGTTCCCCGGCAGAGAGAACAAGGTGACACCAGCCATAATCCAGGGTTTTGTTAAAGAGAATTTCGCCCAGGCGGGTGACAAAGCCCTCCAACTGGTGATAGTTGGTGGGGTGGGTCTGCCAGGCAAGCGCGGAGCGGTGAAAAACGAGGGGCAGGTCTTGGGTGTGCAGAGAGGCAATGTCTGCCAGAAAGGCGGCGCGGTGAGCGGGTTGCAGGGCAAAGGTCAGCCTATCCGGGTAGCAGAGGTGCAGGGTTTGCTCTGGGGGGCAGGTTTGGGCGGCGTGACGGTATAGTTCTGCAAAGTGCAGCCCGGCAGGACTTTCCACCTGGGCATGGTAGAGCCGGTAAAACGGTTCTGCCTGCATTGCCCGCAGGTTGAGGGGCTGCGCCTGTGCCGTGCTGGCGGGGATGGAGACGATGGCACCCCCGAAATGCTGGCGGAGATGGGGCAGGGCGGCTTGCAGCAGCGGGTAAAAGATGTTTTGCGGGTCGTGCAGGGGCAGGACGAGAAGGGGGAGAGGGGGCATGAGGCGGTTTCCGAAAAGGAGCGTTACGATAGGATGAAAAATCAACATGCCTGAGCAGTTACAACTGATTTTTAATCAAACCAGGTTTTGCGTTGAGGGTCGGCGAGGTGAGCCAGGGCTTCTCGTATCATTGCCGGGTTGGTGCGGAAGAGGGAGAGCGGGGGCAGGGCGAGGGGGTCGAAGAAGTCCACTGCCGGGGTTTCCATGCTGGGGGTGGGTTCGCCGTTTTGGTATTCGCACAAAAAGACGAGTTTGTAGGCGCTAAAAAATTCCTGGGGTTGCAGCCGGTTGGCATCGTAAACGGCAATCAGTTTGCTGGCGCGGACGGTTAGCCCGCTTTCTTCGCGCACTTCGCGCTCTACCATGGCGGCAGGGGCTTCGCCCAGGTCTGCCCAGCCGCCGGGAATTGCCCAACGCCCATCGGTGACTTCTTGCACGAGGAGCAGTTTTCCGGCGCGAAAGACAACTCCGCGCACGTCAATTTTTGGGGTGGCATAGCCGACCTGGGCGGTGAAGGCGGCGAGGATTTCTTCGGCGCTGAGGGCGGTTTGGGCGGCGAGAACCTCCGCGCTGAGTTGTTGCAGGCGGTGATAACGCTCCAGGTCGAAGTCGTTTTTGCTGTAGGCAAGCCCGGCTTGAGAGATGGAATATAACTCGCGGGCAAGTTCGAGCCAAAGCGGGGTGTTTGTCATGTTCAGTTGGCTTTCAGAAAGGCGCGGGTGGCGGAAATTTGGTCAGCGGGGACCTGGGCGGTGGCTTCCCAGTGTGCCAGCATCTCGCTGATGGTGAGGAGGGCGTGCAGCCGGAAACCGGCTTGCTCCAGGGCTTCGCGTGCGCCAGATTGGCGGTCTATCAGCACGGCGACATCGGTGACGCGCAGCCCGGCGCTGGTGAGTTTTTCGATGGCTTCAAATTTGCTGCCGCCGGTGGTGGCGAGGTCGTCTATGATGAGGGCGGTTTCACCGGGGGCAAATTCGCCTTCAATTTCTGCTTTGGTGCCGTAGGTTTTTACTTCTTTGCGAGGGTAAATCATGGGGTAGTTGCCCGCCAGCGAGACGGCGGTGGCGATGGGAATGGCGGCGTAGGGCAGCCCGGCGAGGCGCTGAAAATGCAGGGTTTGTAGCAAGGGCAGGTAGGCTTGCCCAATTTGCGCCAGCAACGCCGGGTAGGTGATGATGCGGCGCAGGTCTATGTAGATGGGGGAGATTAAGCCAGATTTGAGGGTGAATTCGCCAAATTTGACGCATCCCGCTTTGAGAAGTGCATCTGCCAGGGGGAGGGAGGGGTTCGGTGCCATAGCTTGTTTGCCTTTCTTGGGGGTTATCTCAGGCTGAGAATTTCATCGCGCAGGTCGGCGGCAGCGAGGCGGGGATGGGCGGCGCGGGAGATGGCGCGGGAGACAGGCAGGAGCATTCCCTTGCCGTCTGGGCGCAGACCGGCGCGGAGGGCGGTTTGCAAATCTCCGCCCTGGGCGCCGATTCCGGGGGAGAGGAACCAAAGCCCTGGCGCGGCGGCGCGGATGCGGGCAAGCGCCTGCGGTTGGGTGGCGCCTGCGACCAAGCCGATGTTGTTGGCGCTGTTCCAACTTTGGGCAAGGCGGGCGACCT
>DYNS01000257.1 GCA_020720965.1 Anaerolinea sp.
GCCCCCGCCGATGGCGTGCTGATTGTCACCAACCCGGAAATGTCCGCCGTCCGGGACGCAGACCGGGTGATTGGCTTGCTGGAAGCCGAACAAAAACCCGCCCCCTCCCTCATCATCAACCGGATTAACCCCAGCATGGTGCGGCGCGGAGATATGCTCTCGGTGGATGATGTCTACGACCTGCTCAGAATCGAAGTCATTGGCATTGTGCCGGAAGACGAAAACGTCATTGTCGCATCCAACCGGGGCGTACCGCTTTCCATGGAAGCCAAGAGCAAGGCGGGGCAGGCTTTTCGCAACATCTCGCGCCGGTTAAACGGCGAACAGGTTCCCTTCCTGGAGTTGGAAGCCCAGGGACTCTGGGAGCGGATTTCCCGCCTGGCAGGGAGGAAATAACCATGAGTTTCTTCGAGCGGCTCACCGGCAAAAAAAGCGCCCGCAGCGCCAAAGAACGCCTGCAACTGGTTCTCATCCACGACCGCACCGACCTTTCTCCGGCGGCTTTGGATGCGATGAAGGACGAACTGATTGCTGTCATCTCTCGTTATGTAGAAATTGACCCCTCCGCTGTGCGGATTGACATCGCCGCCGAGGGGCGCTCTCAGCGCCTGGTGGCGGATATTCCCATCCGCCTGGAGAAGCGCCGCTCTGGGTAGCGGTTCAGCCCGATATGCGCGGCGGTTTTTGGCGTTATTTTGATTTTTGGCTGTTGGGGGCGGTCACAATTTTGGTCATCATCGGCGTTGCGATGATTAACTCTGCCATTGCGGGCAACATCGAACTGACCACCGAAACCCCCCTGGTAAACCGCCAGATTATCTTTGCTTTGCTTGCTTTTGCGGTTTTTTTGGCAACCGCCGCCATAGATTACCGCATTTGGGCTTCTCTGAGCCAGGTGTTATATGTGGGTATCATCCTCGTTCTGTTTGCCCTCAACATCATCGGCGGGGCTTTGTTTGGCTCGGCGCGTTGGTTTCAAACCGCGCTGGTGAATATTCAGCCCTCGGAATTTGCCAAACTGGTGATGATTCTCACCATGTCCAACTACTTTGTCAATCACATGCACCAGATGCACGAGGCAAAGTGGACCATTCGCAGCCTGCTGATGGCAATGGGCATTATCACCTGGGTTATTTTGCAACCCAACCTCAGCACCTCTATTGTGTTGTTTGTGTTATGGTTCGTCCTGCTCTGGGTTTCCGGCGTTCCCCTCAAGCATCTTTTCTTTTATGCCTTCAGCGGGCTTTTGGCGCTCATCATCACCTTTCCCATTTTGGTGGAATTTGAAATTATTGAGCAATACCAAATTAACCGCATTATGAACTTTGTCGCCCCCGACCCCAACGCCCGCTACGGTGAAATTTACAACATTCAGCAGGCGCTCATCTCCATCGGCTCCGGCGGATGGCTGGGGCAGGGCTACGGACATGGTACGCAGGTGCAGTTGCGCTTTCTCAAAGTCCGCTGGTCCGACTTCATCTTCTCCAGCATCTCGCACGAGTTGGGCTTTGTGGGCGCGATGGTCGTGATAGGACTGGTCATTTTTGTCATTTATCGCTGTCTTTGGGCGGGGCGCAACGCCCGTGACCCTTACGGCGCTCTCATCTCTTATGGCGTTGCCACCCTCATTGCTTTTCAGGCAATTGTCAACATTGGCGTAAACCTGCAAATGATGCCCGCCACCGGGCTTACCCTGCCCTTTGTCAGTTACGGCGGTAGTTCCCTCCTCGCCAATATGATTGCCATTGGGCTTGTTGAAAGCGTTATCATGCGCCGCAAGGCGTCCGAACTCTAAATTTGGAGAAATCTCAGTGACATCTTCCCCTGCCAGGGTGCGCTTCGCGCCCTCCCCCACCGGTCATCTTCACCTCGGCGGCGCTCGCACCGCCCTCTATAACTACCTGCTTGCCCGTAAAACCGGCGGAAAGTTCATCCTCCGCATTGAAGACACCGACCAAAAACGCTTTGTCCCCGGCGCAGAACAGGAATTTATGGACGGCTTGCGCTGGTTGGGGCTGCATTATGACGAAGGTCCAGACATCGGCGGTCCTTATGGTCCTTACCGCCAAACCGAAAGACGGGAAATCTATCAGCGCCACGCCTGGCAACTGGTGGAACAAGGTCATGCCTACCCCTGCTTTTGCACCCCGGAACGCCTGGAGCAGATGCGCTCGCTTCAGATGCAGAACAAAGAAACCCTGCATTATGACGGAACCTGCCGCAACCTCCCGCCCGAAGAAGCTGCCCGCCGGGTTGCCAATGGAGAAAGGCACGTCATCCGCTTTAAGACCCCGCAAGAGGGCGCGACCACTGCCCATGACCTGCTGCGCGGCGACATCACCATCGAAAACAAAAACATAGACGACTACGTCATCCTTAAATCTGATGGGTGGCCCACCTACCACCTCGCCGCCATGGTGGATGACCACCTGATGAACATCACCCACGTCTTTCGCGGCTCGGAATGGCTGGGAACTTTTCCCCTGCACGTCAACATCCTCCGCGCCTTTGGCTGGCAAGAGCCGACCTGGATTCACCTTTCCATCTTCCTTAAACCCAGCGGCAAGGGCAAAATGTCCAAGCGCGAAACCGCCGAAGCCATGAAGGACGGCTACTCCATCTTTACCAAAGACATGGGCAGCCTCGGCTACACCCCGGAGGGCGTAAACAACTGGGTCGCCCTCATGGGTTGGGGCATCAGCGAAGGCGATGACGTGATGAGCCTCGCCGAAATGGTGCAGAAGTTTGACATTACCCGCCTTACCCCCTCTCCTGCCGCCATCAACTTCACCAAATTAGACCACTTCAACGGCGAACACATCCGCCGCATGGCTGCCCCAGACCTCGCTGCCCGTCTGAAGCCTTACTTCACCAACGCCGGGCTGGAAGTGTCGGATGACCTCCTGCTCCGCGTCATCCCCCTGATTCGGGAGCGTCTCGTCACCCTGGATGATTGCCTGCCCTTTGCCGCCTGGTTCTTCCGCCCTCAGGTTGTGCCGGACCCCAAAGACCTGGTTGCCAAAAACCTCACCGCCGCGCAGTCGGCGCAGATTGCCCAAAGAATTTACGAAACCCTCGCGCCCCTGCCCCATATTACGCACGACCTCGCCGAGCCGCCCATGCGTCAGTTGGTGGAAGAGTTGGGTTATAGCCCTGGGCAAGTCTTTGGCATTTTGCGAGTTGCCGTCACCGGTCAAAGTGTCAGCCCGCCCTTGTTCGAGAGCATGGAACTCCTCCCCCGCGAGGTGATTTTGGAACGGGTGCAGCAGGCAGTGGAATTGCTGAAAAACGCCTGAGCCGCCTTCCCGCCGCAAGGTTTCTGCCCTTCGTTTGTGGCGAACCTTGCGGTTTTTTTGTCGATTCTTTCCCCTCCTTATGCCTGCCTCCCTTTCTGCTCTGCGTTATCTTCTCACCCGCCTTCTGCTGATTGGCGTTACCATCTTTTTGGGGGTCTTTGCCACTGTCCTGCTGGCAGACCAGCCGCCCCCGCCGGGGGTGGGCGGTTCTGTGCCTCAATTACAGGCAGATATTGAAACCCAAATTGAGCGTTACGTCCGCGCTTATTTGTACGGCAAAAGCCTTTCGGTGCAATCGGATGCAGGCGCAGAAGCGGCGGCGCAAATTCGCGCAGATTTACGGTCAAAGAGCGGGCTAAACCTGCCTTACTGGCAGCGTCACCTGTTTTGGACGTGGAAACTTTTGCAATTTGATTGGGGATGGCTGGCGTACACCGCCGAAGGCGATAATTTCTTTCAGCGCACGGTCAACTCCAGCACCCTTATTTTGGAGGCTTTTCCCAACACCTTGTTGTTGGTGGCAAGCGCCAATCTGCTGGTCTTTGTGCTTGGCTTGCCTTTTTCGCTGTATCTCGCCCGCCATTACGGCAACTGGGTGGATGCTTTCACCGCTTTTTTTGCGCCTCTCTCCTCCATGCCTTCCTGGGTGCTGGGGGTTCTGCTCATCTCCCTGTTTGCAGTGGAGTTGCGCTGGCTGCCTCTGGGCGGCATGTACGACACCCTTCCGCCGGAGAATTTTGCCGGGTATTTGCCCGTTGTGCTGCGTCACATGGTCTTGCCGGTGACGGCAATTGTCCTCAGCCTGCTGTTTCAACTGGTCTACTCCTGGCGCACCCTGTTTTTGCTCTATGCTCAGGAAGATTATGTGGAACTCGCCCGCGCCAAAGGGCTGATGGAAAATCAATTGCAACAAAAATACATCCTGCGCCCCACCCTGCCTTATGTTCTTACCAGTTTTTCGCTTTCGCTGGTGAGTTTTTGGCAGATGGCGATGGCGCTGGAGGTTGTCTTTAATTGGCCCGGCTTGGGATTTTTGTACATCAACCAGGCGTTGCCCAACTACTGGGGCGAATCGATGTACCCTGGCGAATTGTTGATAGCGGTGGGGATTGTTGTCATTTTTGCTTATCTCCTCGGTGCGGTGGTGTTGATTTTGGACATTGTGTATGCCTGGGTAGACCCGCGCATTCATCTCCTGCGCCCTCAAGCCGCAGAAAGACCCAAGCCCGCACTCTCTTTGCCGGGATGGAGATTAAACCCGGGT
>DYNS01000575.1 GCA_020720965.1 Anaerolinea sp.
ACGAACTTGCGCGTGGCCGCTGCCACCGCCGCCCTCATCCTCCTGCTCACCTCCCGCCCCGCCCCCAACCCCTTGCGCCGTTTCTTCCGCCTGCCCCCCCTCACCTTTTTGGGAAAATACAGTTACGGCATCTACCTTCTTCACGCCCCCCTCGTCACCCTCCTCATCGAATGGATGATGAAACTTCATCGCCAAAGCGGGCAAATGTGGCTTGCCTACATTCTCGCAACCTTCTTTGGCTCCCTCTTGCTGGCATACCTCTCCTGGCACGGCATGGAAAAACACCTCCTTAAACTTAAACGTTACTTTGTCTAACTTGCATTAACCCCTGCCGCCTCAGCATTCCCCGCCCCACTCCCGGTAGATACAATCACAACATGCAAATCAAACTTCACAACCACTTCAACATCCCCGCCCAAGACTGGAACAACCTCCTCGCCCAAAGCGTCACCCACGTCCCCTTCCTCCGGCACGAATACCTCTCCGTTTGGTGGCAAACCCTCGGCGGCGGAGAATGGGCAAAGCACAACCCTCAACTCTGGCTGCTTTCCGCCTGGCAAAACGAAGAACTTGTGGGCATTGCCCCGCTTTTTTACGCCAAAGAACAGGTTTGGCTGTTGGGCAGTGTAGAAATTTCGGACTATCTGGATTTAATCGTCCGCCCGGAACATTTACAACCCTTCATCGCTGCCCTGCTTCAATGGCTGCAAACCTCCGCCCCCCAACCCTGGAGCGCGTTAAACTGGGTCAACCTCCCCCAGGCATCCCCCACCCTACCCGCCCTGCAAGCCGAATCTGCTTTACGGGGCTTGCGGTACACCCAAAGCATTTACCAGCCCACCCCCTCCATCCCCCTGCCCGGCGACTTTGAACAATACCTGGCGGGCATAGACAAAAAACAACGCCACGAAATCCGCCGAAAAATCCGCCGCGCCGAAGAAAGTGGGCGTGCCCTGCGCTGGTACATCTTGCAAGACGAATCCGAACTGGACGAAGGCGTAGATTGTTTCCTCCACCTCATGGCGCATGACGAAGAAAAAGCCGCCTTCCTCACAGATGTCATGCGGACGCAAATGAAAGCCAGTCTGCACGCCGCCTTCCGCGCCGGTTGGCTGCAACTGGCATTCATCGAAATCGACGGGCAAAAAGCCGCCGGGTACCTCAATTTTGACTACGACAACAAAATTTGGGTCTACAACTCCGGCTTAAACCCCCACTACCGCGAACTCAGCCCCGGCTGGGTGCTGCTCGGCTACCTGCTGCGCTGGGCAAACGAAAACAAAAGAGAAGAATTC